>NZ_LLYW01000041.1 GCF_001484195.1 Thermococcus celericrescens | reverse complement strand
CCATCGGTGTCGACGTCTTCGAGGGCGAGCCGGCCGACATGATGGAGAAGGGCGTCATCGCTCCGGTCAGGGTCACCAAGCAGGCCATCAAGAGCGCCAGCGAGGCTGCCATAATGATCCTCAGGATCGACGACGTCATCGCCGCCAGCAAGCTCGAGAAGGACAAGGGCGGCGAGGGCGGCAGCGACTTCGGAGGCGACCTTGACTGAAGGCCTTTAACTTCTTCTTTCCTTTCGACACCTCCGAAAAGCTTTTTTAGTCCAATGAGAACTTTTCTTGTATGCCCTCCATTGAGGTAAGAGGCCTCTCCAAATGGTACGGCTCAAAAAAGGCCCTCAGCGACGTTTCCTTCACCGTGGAAGAGGGCGAGATAGTGGGAATAATCGGGCCAAACGGTGCCGGAAAGACGACGCTGATAAGGATTCTGAGCTGTCTCCTGAAGCCCGACTCCGGTGAAGTCAGAATTTTTGGAAAGGGGCCCTGCGAAGCAAGGAACCTTTTTGCACTCCTCCCACAGGACGTTAAGGCCCATTTCTACACGCTCACACCGAGGGACTACGTTTACCACTACCTCCGGATGAGGGGCTTGGCCAAGAGCGAAGCCCGGCGAAGAGCGGATGAAGCCATGGGGCTCTTCCGGATAGACTACTCGGATGAACCGATGTCCACCCTTTCGGGAGGCATGGTCAGGAGGGCCCTGCTGGCCATGGTTCTCTCAGCTGATGCTAAGCTTTACTTCCTTGACGAGCCGACCGTTGGCCTTGATGTCGAGAACAGGCTCAGCCTGTGGGAGGTTCTCCGGGAAAAGGCGGAAGAATCAACGATAGTCCTAACCAGCCACTACCTCAACGAGATATCGAGCGTCTGCGACCGCGTTCTCCTCCTCAAGGACGGCCAGGTGAAAGCCTTCGGAAGGCCCGAGAGAGTTGCGAGGGACTACCTGAGCGGTCTTCACTCGAAGATCGTCGCCTTTGAAGACGTTAAGCTTGAGGGTTTTCTCCTGAAAAAGGCCGGGAGAAATACCTACATCTACACCCGCTCCGGGCGTGAGGAGAAGGAGATAATGGAAGCCCTCGAAAGCTCAGGAGTGCCCTTCAGAAGGGAGAGTCTGACGATAGAGGACGTGTTCATCACGGGTGGTCTCGATGCTGGCGCTGATTGAGTACTACGCCAGGGCACTGACCAGGGGGAGGTTCTCCCTCATCAGCTTCGCGATTCAGCCGCTCTCCTTCATCTTCATAGTCTACGTCGTGAGCGGGGGCAGGTTCCTGAACACTGCCCTCGCTGGAGCGGTCGTTAGCTTCATAGTCGGGGTCGGCATAGCAGACCTGGCGATAGAACTCGTTGGAATGAAGACGCGTTCGAGGTTCTACGACATCCTCATGTCCCTTCCGGGAAGCGGCTGGAAGAAAGCCCTGGGGATTTCCATAGGCATGAGCGTTCCTGCCCTGCCCTATGTCCTTCTCCTCACGGTTCTCCTCCTCACGCGCCTTGGAGCCTGGGCAGTCCCCGGGATAATCCTCGGGATCATATCCCTCTGGCTGTGGAGCGCCGGGATAGGCTTCCTCCTCGGGGTGAGGATGAAGGAACCCGTTAGGACGATAAGGCTCTCGAACATACTTGTAACCGGTCTTACGGTGTTCCCGCCGGTTTACTATCCCCCCAGCGTTCTGCCCGATGGCCTTGCCAGAATCCTCATGCTCCTCCCGACGGTGAGCGCCTCACGGTTAATCTCGGGGAGCGGGGGCGGCCTTTCGCTCATCACAACCCTCCTGTGGGCCCTTCTCGGTGCGGCATTTCTCCTCAGGTTTGGAGGGCTTGAAGAATAAGGACGGTAATTTAACCTTTCAACAAAAACCCTTAAATCCAGGAGGTAAAACAAAACAAGTGGATTGGTGGTGAGATTATGGAGGAGATTGAGGCCGTTTATGAGGATGGTGTCTTCAAACCCCTTAGGAAGCCGCACCTCCACGACCGCGAGAAGGTTGTCATAGTGGTTAAGGAGAGAGTTGTAACTGAAAAGTTCCTCCAGAAGCTCGAAAAACTCAGCGAGGCTCTCCCCAAGTTTGAAAACCCCTCGAGATTAATCGAGGAGGACAGAAGATGATAGTTTTGGACGCCAACGTTCTCGTTGATGCTCTCTTCGAGGGAAACCCCGAAAGAAGAAAGTTGGCACTAGATTTTTTCAAGATGGCGGAAGGTAATCCAGTGTACATTCCGAGGATTTTTATAATTGAAGTGCTGTCCGTGGCGAAAAGACTCGGTGTGGGAATTGATTACCGGACACTGTTGAGCTTAATCGAGGAATTTAACGTAAAGGACGAGAACGAATTGTTCAACCTCGCTGTTTACGTCTCTGAGAATGTCCATCCTCGTGCGGTTGATGCCTATTACATAGCCACCGCCATGCTTACTGGAAGTGTTCTTGTTTCAAATGATAAGATAATGGTCAAAAACAGTAGAAAAGCTGGCATTGAGGCGTTTTATCTCCTTGAGGAGTTTGATAAGCTAAGGGAGAGCTTGAGTGATATTTGACAATTTCTCAATCTCTTCTTCCAGCCTCTTCAACTTCCCTTTAAACCTTCTCAGCTGGTCGTTTGCTATGTTCACGATTCTCTCGATGTAGGCCTCATCGACCCAGAGCTCTCCGTCCTTGCCGAGCGGGACGTCCATTCTCTCGGTGGAGCGTATCTCGACGAGGAGCTTCTTGTGGCTCACGCTCTTGATGTTGGAATACTTGAAACCGAGGCCTATCGCGAGGTTGAGGAGCCTAACGGCGTCCTCCATCGTCCTCGCGGCGACGTGGAGAATCGGACTCCTCACGAGGAACCAGAGCTGGCCCTTCTCGTGCCTCCCAATGGCTTCAAGGACTTCCTCGACGGAAACTTCCCTGTGCCACTTGCCGAGCCAGACGGAATTGACCTTGTCGCCGAAGTCCGGCATCTCCATGACCGAAATCCTGCCCGAGCATGAGGAGGTGGTAAAGTAGTTCTCAAGCGAGTTGATTTTATCGAGCAGGGGGATTATGTCCCCGTCCACCTTGCCCTCTTCCAGTGCCTTCCTAAGGCCTGCCATCGCCCTGGCCTTCTGCTCGTCGAAGTTTTTGGTGTAGAGGAACATGGTATCACCTCTGACCTACTAACAGTGCCGCCTTCCGGTAAGATGGCTCTGTAAACCTGTATACAACCCGATTTCCAATTGCGGATTTTGAGACGACGTAAAGGTCGTTTATTAGTGCATCTAAGAGGGTGTGAAGTGCCCTCTTTGAAATGCCCGTTCTTTCCAGCTCGCTCCAGGTTGCCCCGTATGAGAGTAGCTTTATAACCATTGGGGCATTTGGGGACCTTCCCTCGAGTATATTTTCAAGTTCGCGTTTGGCTTCTTTTACAGCGCTCTCATTGACCCTGTTAAGGGCTTTCACGTGCTCATCTCCTAGACAGCGCCTTAAGCCATAGGAACTGAGCCAGCCCGGCAGGGTCCCAAGTTCCCACAGAACGTCCTCAAGTTCTTTCTCCGATATTTTTACTCCACACTCATCGAGTCCTTTTCTTAGAAACTCCTCCGCGACGTCCCGTTCCCAGGGGTTAAGCGTTATCTCAATTGGTTGTCGGGCGTAGAGGCCCTCCGAATATGTTTGAGAGAACAGTTTTTTCACGAGTCCAGCATATGAGCCTGAAAAGACTATCAACAGTTCCGGGTTCTCATTGAATGCAACTGATAGTGCATTGAGAAACTGGGGCAATCCTTCTCTGACTTTCTGTACCTCATCAAGGATGATGACAGTTTTCTTTAGACTTCTGAGTGCTTCCTCAAGTGCTCCCGATGCTGAGGCACTAGGTTTCAGCCGGATTTCAAGGCCCTTAATCGTAATTGATGAGAGGTAAGCCCCAAGCTTTTTGATAACTCCCCGTGGCAGGTTGCGGAGTATCCTTTCAGTGGCTTCTCGAAGTGTCGTTGAGTTCCTCAAATCTATATAAACGGTGGAATAGCCATGTTTCTTGGCGAACTCCGTAGAGGATGCAATCGCGAGACTTGTCTTCCCAGCCATTCTCGGACCCAAAACCGCGACCCAACTGTTTGATTCAAGGGCGTTGATTAATCTTCTGACTTCGACATCCCTTCCGAACAATTCTTCCACTCTCTCCCTCGGACGTGGAGAAAACCAGTAACTCATGCCGACCCCCGAAACATGTTTCGGGGGTATCCCTTAAAAAGATACTCCCAGCTCATTGACCTCAACAACGGTCTCCTTCTCACCCACAAACTCCACCAGTCGTTTATAAGTTGGGTGGGCACTTAAAGTCGAGGAATCGCCTATCAAAATCAGCTTCCTCTTCGCCCTCGTCAGCGAGACGTTCAAGCGCCTCAAATCCTTCAGGAAGCCCAGCTCACCCTTCCTGTTGGAGCGAACGAAGGAGAGAACGATTACCTCCTTCTCGCGCCCCTGGTAGCCGTCGACCGTCTTCACCTCAACTTCCTCCGGCAAAAGCGAGCGTATCAGGTCGCGCTGGTCGTCGTAGGGCGTTATGACCCCAACCCACTCCGGCCTGAGGCCGAGCTCTAGAAGTCTTTCAACTGCCCCTTTAACGAGCCCCGCCTCAAGCGGGTTCTCCCTGCTCTCACTGCCGTACCTCTGCCTCTCGAAGCGGTCTTCTCTCTTTGATGTGTCTATGAAGACCAAGGTGTTCTCCGGCCTGAGGACTTCGTCCCATGAACCATCGCGCGCGGGGCTTTTAACCCCGAGGTCGGCTAGGGTTATCGCCCTGATGCTCCCGTCGGCCTCTATTCTACCGTTGTAGAACTCCCTGCTCGGGAACTCCATCAGGCGCTCGTTCATCCTGTACTGGACGGTGAGCATCTCACTCTTTCCGGGATAGCGCTCGATTAGGCCTTCGAAGAGCGTCTTGCTAAGCTCCTTCGCCTTCTCACTGAGTATCGTCGGGGGTAGCTGTTTGTGGTCTCCAGCTAAAACGAACCGCCTCACCCTGTTGATTGGTATGAGGACGCTTGGAATGGTTGCCTGCGTCGCCTCGTCTATTATCGCGACGTCGTAGGAACCGTAGTCAACGACATCAAGGCCGGCAGAGGAGTTCGTCGTTAAAACAACGTCGGCATCGCGGATGATTTCCCTCGCGATTCTCTCCTCAAGCTTTCTGGCATCGTCGAAGGTCTTCTGAACCTGCCGGTTGATCTTGATCCACTCCGCCATCTCGCGGATTAAGCGAGCGGGAACACCCCTCGTCCCGATGCCCTTCGAGGCCAGCCTGAGGATCTCCTTATCGCTCAGCCCGCGCCTGTACTTCGGGGACGGCTTAGTGAATGTGTCGCGCTTTTCAGCGAGGTTCTGGCCGATAACCCTCAACTCCCTCAGCTCGCCGTAGAGCTCGTGCCGGGTTATGAGGTAAGCTAAGGTCGTCTCGTGGAGGCTCTTTGAGACCCTGCTCGGGTGACCGACGCGAACCACCTTAATGCCCGAATGGACCAGCCTCTCCACTAGGTTGTCCACGGCAACGTTGCTTTCAGCCGTTGCCAGAACCTTGTTGCCCCTCTCCACCTCCTGCCGTATCAGCTCGGCGAGAGTCCTCGTCTTGCCGGTTCCGAACGGGCCGTGAATCAGGAAGAAGTCGGGACTGCCCAAAGCCCTCGCCACAGCTTTCCTCTGGCTCGCGTTCAGGCTTCTGTCAAAGGGCGTGAACTCGACTTCCCCGCTCTCCTCGGGCTCCCTCAGACCGAGGTAAAGCTCCAGCGCTTTCCTCCCGCTCTCGCGAAGGGCCTCAAGGTTCTCAAGCCAGCGCTTGAAGGTTATGTCGTTGGCGTACAGGTCGATGCGGACTCCCTTCAAAGCCCACTCTGGAACGGTTTCAAGGGCGACCGTTAGGAAGCGCTTCCCCTTCTCCACCGCCGTTCCAACCAGGTCGCTCTTCAATGGGTCACGCTTGCTGATTACGACCAGATCGCCAACGCTTATCTCCGTTTTTATCTCCCGGTCTCGGCCGTATTTCACCAGAAAGTAGCCCAGCTCCTCGCCGGCGATTTTACCGTTCATGCCGAGAATGGCCCTCCCGACCTTCTCCCTCTCGCGTCCGCTCAGCCTTTTCATCTCTATCCTCATAGCCTCTATCTCTGCCTTCCTCTCAAGCTCCACGAGTACCTTGAGATGAGAGATGAACTTCTCTAGTTTTTCCTCCATTTTTCCTCCCGATGAGCGAAGAGAAGAGCCGCTTAAAAGGTTGAGGGTTGCGGGTGCACAAAAGTGTAATGCATTATACTTTTATGCATAAAACTCTGCGAGGAGACCGGCATCAAATCCCTCACTGAAAAAGATCTAAAGTGAGGGTGGTCAGCCCATGCGAGTCTCCTCACCGCTCGGACGAAACTTCCCTCATCATCCCAGAAGGAGTAGGGAAGAGGGGTTAAAAAGCTAAGCCCTCTCAGAAGAAATCACCGAGACTATGTCCCTGTGGAAGGACTTCAACGCCCTCCAGTGCCGCTCGTCAATCTCGTTGCTCCACGAGACCCGCTTGTAGAACCTTTCCAGGTCGTCGAGCAGGTACTCAAGGTATTTCCTGCGTCCGCTTTCCACGCCGATGCCGTTGCTCAAGAGCTTGCCCCTCAGAAACGGCATGACCTCTGACGGCCGACCGAGGGCGGCCCAGAAGAGACCTTCCTTCAGTATTTCACCCAACAGCTCCTCAAAACCAAAGCTCCTCTCAACCTTTCCAGCGGAGGGTTTGGCCCTCCCCCCTTGCAACGTTTCTTACGGCTGCCTCCATAGTAATCACCGGGATAGCTGTACACTGGTGCCTATTTTAGTCTTTCGGGAGGGTGGTTGTATCGGTGATGAAAATTGGGGGAAAATCGGGTGAAGTTTGGATGGACGTTTTCAAAGTCTGGGTGAGATTTTGTCACATCATCAGCGCTATGACGCGAGGGTCACCATTATCGGGGCCGCGTAGGAGAGCGCTATCATAAGCTTCCTCATTCGGGATCACCGTGCACGGACATGGCATTTGCTTAAAAGCTTTACGTTTGTAAAGAGGACGGAATACCTCCTTCCGGTTTGTTCTTCTCTCCTGTGCCCCATACGTGGTTCGGGTTCCGTTGTGGAAACCCTTAAAAACCCTTGACAGGTTCACGTTAAAAAGGATGTGGAGGCGCGAGAAAAATGGGAAAATTTGAACACAAACTTGTTAATGCTATTAAGGGATACACCTTTGACGACGTTCTTCTGATACCGCAGGCGACCGAAGTCGAGCCCAGGGACGTTGACGTCTCGACTCGGATAACGCCGAACGTGAAGCTTAACATACCGATTCTCAGCGCGGCTATGGACACCGTTACCGAGTGGAAGATGGCCGTTGCGATGGCCAGGGAGGGCGGCCTGGGAGTCCTCCACAGGAACATGAGCGTTGCGGAGCAGGCCGAGATGGTCAGAAAGGTCAAGTGCGCCGAGCGCTTCATAGTCGAGGACGTCATCACCATAGGCCCCGATGAAACCCTCGACTACGCGCTCTTCCTCATGGAGAGAAACGACATCGACGGCCTTCCGGTCGTTGGTGAGGACGGCAGAATAGTCGGCATCGTTACCAAGAAGGACATAGCGGCCAAGGAGGGCAGCCTCGTCAGGGAGGTCATGACGGGCGAGGTCATAACCGTTGGCGAGGACGTCTCGGTCGAGGAAGCCCTTGAGACGATGGTGGCCAACCGGATAGCCCGCCTCCCGGTGGTCGATGAGAACGGCCGCCTCGTGGGAATAATCACGATGAGCGACCTCATGATGAGGAAGAAGTACAGGAACGCCGTTCGGGACGAGAACGGAGACCTGCTCGTTGCCGCAGCGGTGGGTCCCTTCGATATCGAGCGCGCCAAGGCCCTCGACAGGGCAGGCGCCGATGTAATCGTCGTTGACACAGCTCACGCCCACAACCTCAAGGCCATAAGGGCTATGAAGGAGATACGAAAAGCCGTCGATGCCGATTTGATCGTTGGAAACATCGCTAACCCCAAAGCGGTTGACGACCTCACCTTCGCCGACGCCGTCAAGGTCGGAATAGGGCCCGGAAGCATATGTACAACGAGGGTCGTCGCTGGCGTTGGCGTCCCCCAGGTAACCGCCATAGCCCTCGTGGCGGACAGGGCCCAGGAGTACGGACTCCACGTCATAGCCGACGGCGGAATCCGCTACTCTGGCGACATAGTCAAAGCGATAGCAGCGGGAGCTGACGCGGTAATGCTAGGCTCCCTCTTGGCCGGAACGAAGGAGGCACCGGGCAAGGAGGTCGTCATCAACGGCAGGAGATACAAGCAGTACCGCGGCATGGGTTCCCTCGGTGCCATGATGAAGGGAGGAGCGGAGCGCTACTACCAGAAGGGCCACATGAAGACCAAGAAGTTCGTCCCGGAGGGAGTTGAGGGAGTCGTACCCTACAAAGGACCGGTCAGCGAGGTTCTCTATCAGCTCGTTGGAGGTCTCCGCTCAGGAATGGGCTACGTCGGAGCTTCAAGCATAGCCGAACTCAAGGAGAAGGGCGAGTTCGTGGTCATAACCCAGGCCGGCGTCAAGGAGAGCCACCCGCACGATATCTTCATCACCAACGAGGCGCCGAACTATCCGGTCGGGAAGTGATTCCCTCCCCTCTTTTTGAAAACCTTATAAGGCGTTTCTCCCAGTCCAGCCTGGGGAGAGCTATGACCAGCGTTGGAATCATCGGAAGCGGTGCCGCGGGATTAACGGCGGCCGTAGCCCTGGCGAGACGGGGCTTCGACGTGACGGTCATCGGTGGGGGAATAAAGGAGAGCAACTCCTACCTCGCTCAGGCAGGGATAGCGTTTCCCATTCTCGACGGCGATTCTCCCAGGGCTCACGTTCTCGACACGATCAAGGCCGGCAAGTATCTCAACGACGCGGAGGTCGTGTGGAGCGTTGTGTCCAAGGCGAGCGAGGCCTACGAGTTTCTCCTCTCGATAGGGCTGGAGTTTGAGGCCAACGAGACCGAGGGGGGACACTCCTTCCCGAGGGTATTCACGATTAAGAACGAGACCGGGAAGCACGTGACGAAGCTCCTACACCTCCGCGCCAAGGAGCTTGGGGTTCACTTCGTCAAAGGAGGAGTTGATGAGCTGGCCGTGAAGCGGGGGAAAGCCTACGGTGTTTTCCTTGAGGGCGAATTCCTGCGCTTTGACTCGATGGTCATAGCTTCCGGCGGTTTCTCTGGCCTTTTCAAGTTCACAGCGGGCTCGAAATCCAACACTGGCCTCCTCATTGGCGACGCGATAATGAAGGGTGCCCCAGCGAGGGACTTGGAGTTCGTCCAGTTCCATCCGACGGGTTACCTCGGAAGGAGCGGCGTTTTCCTGGTCAGTGAGGCCGTCCGCGGTGCCGGAGCAAAGCTGGTGACGGAAGACGGGGAGCGCTTCGTTAACGAACTCTCCACGAGGGACATCGTCGCAAGGGCGATATACAACCAGATGAAGGCCGGTAAGAGGGTCTTCCTTGACGCGACTGGCATAGAGGACTTCAAGAGGCGCTTCCCCCAGATATACGCCTTTCTGAGAAACGATGGGCTAGACCCGTCAAAGGACCTAATCCCCGTCTCCCCGATAGCTCACTACACGATGGGGGGAATAGCCGTTGACCTCTGGTACAGGACGGCAATCAAAAACCTCTACGCCGTTGGAGAGGCCATGAGCAACGGTTTTCACGGGGCGAACAGACTCGCCAGCAACTCCCTCCTTGAGTGCATCGTGAGCGGACTTGAGATGGCTAGGACAATCGCGAGGGATAAGCCGAGGCGGGGAGAGGTAAAGGAGCCGGCATATCACGGCTACGAGGCCGGGGACGTTGACTCGCTGAGGGAACTCCTGTGGAATCACGCCGGAATCGTTAGGAGCGCGAAGACCCTTAAAGAGGGCCTCAGGGAGCTTGAGGGAATCGAGGCAGATCCGAGGTTAAAGCTGCTCGCGAGGGGAGTCCTTGAGTGCGCACTCGCGAGGGAAGAAAGTCGGGGCGCTCACTACCGCGAGGACTTCCCGGTCATGAGAAAGGAATTCGAGAGACCGAGCTTCTTCGATGGGAGATGCAGGCTCTAACCAACGGTGTCCAAAATCATTTTAATCTCTTTCTTCTACTTTCCCCCAACGGGGTGAGACCATGAAGATGGAGGAGCTCGTGAGGGAAATTGAACGCCTGAAGGAAGAGCGCAGCGCTATAATAATGGCCCACAACTACCAGCTGCCTGAAATCCAGGATATAGCCGACTTCCTCGGTGACAGCCTTGAGCTCGCGAGGAAGGCAGTCAACGTTGATGCCGACGTCATAGTCTTCGCGGGAGTAGACTTCATGGCGGAAACAGCTAAAATCCTCAATCCCGAGAAGACCGTCCTGCTTCCGAGTAAAAGAGCCACCTGCGCCATGGCTAACATGCTGAAGGTCGAGCACATCCTCAAGGCCAAGGAGCAGTATCCTGATGCTCCGGTGGTTCTCTACGTAAACACCACCGCCGAGACGAAGGCCTACGCCGACGTAACGGTAACCTCTGCCAACGCGGTTAAAATAGTTGAAAAGCTCGATTCCGATGTCATAATCTTCGGGCCTGATAAGAACCTGGCGAGCTACGTCGCTAAACAGACTGGGAAGAAGGTCATCCCCGTTCCCGAGTACGGGCACTGCTACGTTCACAGGCAGTTCACCCTTGAGGACGTCGAGCGCGCGAGGAGGCTCTACCCCAACGCCAAGCTGATGGTTCACCCGGAGTGCGAGCCGGAAGTACAGGAAAAGGCGGACATAATAGTCTCCACTGGCGGGATGATAAGAAGGGCTAAAGAGTGGAACGAGTGGGTCGTCTTCACCGAGCACGAGATGGTTTACAGGCTCCAGAAACTCTATCCGGATATCAAGTTCCATCCAGCCAAAGAGGACGCCGTCTGCATAGGAATGAAGGCCATAACGCTTAACCACATATACGAGTCGCTCAGGGACATGAAGTACGAGGTCGAGGTGCCCAGGGAGATAGCGAAGAAAGCAAGAAGGGCGATAGAGAGAATGCTGGAGATGAGTTAAATCTGGAGGGAAAGATTCAGCAGTTTTTGTTAAGTATGGAGGGAAACTTTTTAAGGATTTTTACCTCTCTATTTAACATGAGCCGCGAGGAAACGATAGCCCAGATTGTGATGGACTATCTCAATCTCAACGTTGAAGGTGTCGAGCGTGAGCTGAGGGTTCCCGAGGACATCCGAGTAAACAAAGCAATAACAATAATCGGGCCGAGAAGGGCCGGGAAGACTTTCTACATCCTTCAAAAGTTTTCCAGACTGAGGAAGTCCGGTAAAGCGGCCGTCTTCTTCCCCCTCGACGATGACAGAATATACCCTCCAACGCCTGAGGATCTTTCAACCCTCGTGAAGGTGTTCTACGAGCTTTTCCCGGATGCCGAAGAGAAGTACCTTTTTCTCGATGAGGTTCAGAACGTCCCCAACTGGGAGCTTTTCGTTAAGCGCGTCATGGAACGCGATGGATTCAGGGTTTACTTAACCGGCTCCTCTTCAAAACTTCTCAGCAGGGAGATAGCGACGGCCCTTCGGGGAAGAACTTTAACGTTCGAGATGCTACCCTTCAGCTTCCGGGAGTTCCTTAGAGCGAAGGGGATTGAGGTGGCCAGGTATCTCTCGACGAGAGAGGAAGCTCTTCTCAAGGCTCTTCTGAGGGAATACTTGGAGTTCGGCGGCTTTCCAGAGGTTGTTCTTATCGAGGATAGGTACCTAAAGCGGAAAACGCTTTCAGAGTATGTGGATGTAATGCTGTACCGTGACGTTGTTGAAAGGCACGGGGTAAAGAATCTAAAAGCCGTGAGGCTGTTCCTGAAGCTTCTCATAACGTCCTTTGCCAAGGAGTTCTCGGTGAACCGGACGGCCAGGTACATGAAGGGCATTGGCGTGGAGGTCAGCAAGAACACCCTCTACAGCTACTTCGACTACTTTGAAGAAGCTTACGTGATCTTCCAGCTCAAGAAATTTTCCTACAACCTGAGGGAGGTTGAGAAGAGCCTTCCCAAGGTTTACGTCGTTGATACGGGTTTGATAAACGCTTACTCACTTCGCTTCGGGGAGACCCTCGGCAGGCTCATCGAGAACGCCGTTTTCCTTGAACTTAAGAGGCGTGAAAAGGAGCTTTACTACTTCAAGGACGAGCGCGGGAGAGAGGTTGATTTCCTCGTGAAGGAGGGGAAGGATATCCCCGAGCTCATACAGGTAAGCTATTCACTTGAAACCCCCGAAACGTTCGAAAGAGAGACCTCGGCACTGCTGGGTGCCTCGGAGGAACTCGGCTGCGAAAACCTAACGATAATAAACTGGGACAGAGATGAGGTTATTGAGGTTGGAGGGAAAAAGATCAGGCTCATCCCACTATGGAAGTTCCTGCTTGGAGGTGAAGGTGATGATGCACATTAGTTATCTCCTGCGCTTCATCGAGGAAGACGCGCCCTTCGGCGACGTCACGAGCGAGGCGGTGATCCCCGAGGGGATGGAGGCAAGGGCCGTCATAATCGCGAAGGGGGACGGTGTCATAGCCGGCGTTGAGGAGGCGAAGGCACTCTTCGAGCACTTCGGGGTTGATGTTGGGGTCAGAAAGCGGGATGGCGAGTCCGTTAAGAAGGGAGATATTATCCTCGAGCTTGAGGGCAACGCAAGGGCAATTCTCCTCGTCGAGAGGACGGCACTCAACGTTATGGGCAGGATGAGTGGCATAGCGACCGAGGTCAGGAAACTGGTCGAGAAGGTTAAAGCCGTAAACCCGAAGGTCCGCGTTGCTGGAACGAGGAAGACCCTCCTCAAGCCGATAGACAAGAGGGCCATACTCATCGGCGGCGGCGAGCCCCACCGCTTTTCCCTCGGTGACGCGGTACTCATAAAGGACAACCACCTGTCTCTCGTCCCTCTGGAAGAAGCTATAAGGCGCGCCAAGGCCTTCAGCCTTTACAAGGTCGTCGAGGTTGAGGTCGAGAGCCTTGAAGATGCTCTCAAAGCTGCAAAAGCCGGGGCGGACGTGGTGATGCTTGACAACATGACCCCTGAGGAAATATCCGAGACCCTGGAGGCTCTAAGGCGTGAGGGTCTTCGCGATAGGGTGAAAATCGAGGTCTCCGGTGGGATAACCCCGGAGAACATCGAGGAGTATGCCAAGCTCGACATCGACGTCATAAGCCTCGGCTACCTCACACACTCCGTTAAGAACTTCGACGTCAGCCTTGAGATAATTGGAAATCTTTGAGTAGGCGGAGCCAAGTTTTCATTCCTCCTCTTTTATGAGCCTTGATGCTTCCCTTAGCATCCGCCAGTAGGTCTCGGGAAGGTACCCATAGAACCTCACGTTCTTCAGCTCTATCCACCTCGCCTCCCCACTGAAGCACTCCTGGAACCTTAGGTTTCCGCACTCGAACACCCCACAGTCTCCCTCAATCTTCCTGAAGCGCCCGATTAGGCGATATGTTGAAGACCCAAACTTTCGAACCTTCGGCTCTTCCAGAATTAAGGGTTTCTCCGTATCTGCAGGTCCAACGACCTCTGAGTAAAGCGGGTCAATTACCACATCAACGTACGAGTTCTCCCTTCCAACGAGCTTACGAACATCCCTTGAATCCGGGATAAACGCCACAATAGTCTTTCCCACCGGCTCCACGAGGAAAATGGCCTCTCCGGAGTGCACATACAGGTCATAATTATAGAAGGGACGAACCGAAAGCAGTTTAAGCCTACTGACTATGGGCTCCATATGGTTTCACCTCTTTTTGACCCCTCCGGGAGATACCCGTAGAACCTCACGCCTCGGACTTCAATCCACGCGCTCTTCACGACCTCCAGCTTTTCCGGCCACTCGTCCCATGACGGAACATCTATCCGGAGTTCTCCCCGATGGAAAACGCTCTTACCGTTCTCGACGTTCACATCCCCCGTGAGGGGGAACCTGAGATTCCCGCACTCAAAGACGCCCCACAGTGGAGTGAATATCTTAAAAACGCCGACCAGGCGGTAATGGGGGGCCGGAACTCCTGGGACTGGAGGTTCGAGGGCGATTGAAGGCTTTTCGGCATTAACAGGGCCTGAAGTCTCGAAGAAAGGGGGATTAATCTCAATCTCAACGTACCGGCCTTCCAGTTTTGAGAGTTTTTCAGCGTGCTCTCCAACTGGGATGAAGACGTTTATCGTAGTCTCCAGAGGTTCAACGAGGAACCCAGCTTCACCTGAGTGAATGGTCCCGTAATGATCCTTGAAGAGGGTGATGGAGAGCAGGCGAAGTCTGCTGAGCACAACCGGTACGGTGTAGATGATGGTGCTATCCAATGGCAAGAGGGGCACCTCCAAGTTGGCTTTCACCTGGGGTCTTAATGTTTTCCTGCGAACACCTGAACCGACGACCCAAACTCCTCACTGGTCTCCAGCTCTGGCCCTTCCCGAGGGTAGCATCTCAGCCCGAGCCACGAGGAGTTTCTTTCCCCTCGCGGAGACCCACTCCTTAGGCGGCAGTCCTTCAATCTTGAAGGGTATTCCCAGAACGTCCACCAGCGATTCTCCCGCGTTATAGCCCCTCACCGAATAAACGGCACCCTTGCCGGATAGGGAAACCTTGAATTCGTACTCCTCTTTCTCCAGTGCTTCGATGTCGGTGGCATCAAGGACAAAAACTGTGGAGAGTTCTTTTTTCTCACGATAGGCCCGCTCCACCAGTCCCTTGAACCCTTCTGGGATGAGGACATACGGGACAGGAATCCACGGGTTCCAGCCCCTAACCGTCTCCTTTTTGACCCGCCGCCCGTGGTCCCTCTTGACGAGAAAAACTGCCGATGCCCCATCGAAATATGCGACCCTTGCAACGGCATTCGGTACTCGGCCCGGCAACCTCAGTCCCCTCCCTTAACTGCCCTTGCATAAAACCATGGAAAAGACGCCATGAGGAAATCCCCAATCCCAATTTCCAGCCCCTTGAGCCTTCCGGGTGAAAGGTCCAGATACATCGGGATTCCCAGGGGACGGACTTCAAGTAACAACCTTTCCCCCGATTGGTGGATTGATGTGACATCTCCTTCGATTACGATTCTATGCTTTATAAAGCCCCTCATTTCCTTCCACTCGACTTTCATTTTCTCCCCCTTGTACCCTCTGATGGGGTAGTAGTATCGGTATTCGATTCTCCTCGTCTTCGCCCCATCCAATTTCATTATCTCCTCCGACCGCCGTTAAAATCAACTTCACGGACTTTCCGGTCTTGAATGAGCGGACGATGTCGGGGTGAAGTGACTCCTCGTGGTTTCTGATGTCCGGAAGGACTATCCCCTGGGGGATTGTTAGTAGTGCGAAGTGCTCGTCTAACAGACCCTGGAATTCCGGTAAGTCCAGGACATCAAGGTCCAAGACGATGCCTTCTATGGGAATGAGCCTCATTGGAATCCACCTACGGCATTGTTTAACATAAATTGGAGGAAAGAGGAAAAGGTTATTTTCTCCATCCGTACACGAGCTTTCCAAAGTTCAGGCCTTCTCGTATTCTTTTATGTTTGATGTTGGAATAGCCGTTGTTATGCTGCCATCCTTGTTAATTGAGACAATCAGATGCTTATCTTCTCCAAATTTCTTTGCGACCCTGTATTCCCACTTCCCATTTTTAATACCGTACCTCACGAAATCTGGGTCTTCTAATGTCTGCCTGATTAAGTTTATAATCTCATCACCCGTCTGTGTATAGAACACCTCATCAAACTGGGATGCATGTTTCTGGAATATATGAATCTATCCAAATCCTTTGCCGGTTCTGAAGTTGTGGGTACCTTATTTAAGAACGGCGAAGTTTCTTATTGCATAATAAACAACCTACCAAGTACAATATTCCGTGACAGTTACGTCGTTAAATGCTCCAATATCATTCCCCGCCACCAAACCACAAGCCTTATATTCAAGTTTTTTCTTGAATAATATTGCAAGTCATAACTTGAAATGGTGATGGCAATGGGAAAGCTCCACGTTATAGAGGCCAAGGGCACGGACAGGCTGAAGCGCGGTTTTGCCAAGATGGTTAAGGGCGGAGTAATAATGGACGTCACAAACGCGGAGCAGGCCAGAATAGCCGAGGAAGCCGGTGCAGTTTCGGTCATGGCGCTCCACATGGTTCCCGCGGACATAAGAAAGGCCGGCGGCGTTGCCAGAATGGCGCCTGTTGAGAAGATCCAGGAGATAATGGACGCGGTGACCATTCCCGTCATGGCGAAGGTCAGGATCGGCCACGTGGCCGAGGCCAGAATTCTTGAGGCTTTAGGCGTCGACATGATAGACGAGAGCGAGGTTCTGACCCCGGCGGATCCGTATTTCCACATAGACAAGAGGGAATTCAGTGTTCCATTCGTCTGCGGCGCCAGAAACCTCGGCGAGGCCGTGAGGAGGATATGGGAAGGCTCGGCCATGATAAGGACCAAGGGTGAAGCCGGAACCGGCAACATAGTTGAAGCCGTCAGGCACGTCCGCCTCGTCGCCGACAACATACGGCTCCTCCGGAGGATGACGGACGAGCAGGTCTATATAATAGCCGAGAAGTTCGCCGAACCCTATCTAAGGCTGGCCGCCAACATAAGGGACATCAGCGGTGTTCCCAAGCAGATACTCGAAAACGAGCCCCTTTACAGCCACTACACCTACGGCGAGATAGTCGAAGGGCTCTACAAGATTCTCCTGGAGATAAAGAAGCTCGGCCGCCTTCCGGTTGTCAACTTCGCCGCCGGAGGAGTTGCAACTCCCGCAGATGCAGCGCTCATGATGCAGATGGGAATGGATGGCGTCTTCGTCGGCTCGGGAATCTTCAAGAGCTCTAACCCTGAGAGGATGGCGAGGGCAATAGTTGAGGCCGTCAACCACTGGGACGAACCCGATGTCTTGGCCGAGATAAGCAGGGAAATCGGCGAGCCGATGCGCGGCAGGGACATCGAGGAACTGGAGGTTCGCCTTGAGGAGAGGGGCGTCTAATCTCTTTTCTTTGTCTTTTTCCGTCGAGGTGGTGAGAATGGTCAAGGTGGGTGTTATAGGCCTTCAGGGCGACGTCAGCGAGCACATCGAGGCCAGCAAAAAGGCCCTAGAAAACCTCGGCGTCACCGGGGAGGTGGTCTGGCTCAGGAAGCCGGAGCAGCTGGAGGGAATTTCCGCAATCATAATCCCCGGAGGGGAAAGCACAACGATATCGAGGCTCATGGTCAAGAACGGCCTCCTCGAGCCGGTCAGGAAACTCGGCGAGGACGGTCTGCCGATAATGGGCACTTGCGCGGGATTGATAATGCTCTCCAAGGAGATCATCGGGGCAACCCCGGAGCAGAGGTTCCTTGAGCTGCTTGACGTCAAGGTCAACAGAAACGCCTACGGCAGACAGGTGGACAGCTTCGAGGCTCCAATAAAGCTTGCCTTCAGCGACGAGCCTTTCCCCGGAGTCTTCATCCGTGCCCCGAGAATAGTTAAACTCCTGAACGATAAAGTTAAGCCGATAGCGTGGCTTGGAGACAGAGTCGTTGGCGTTGAGGCCGGCAACATCATCGGCCTTGAGTTCCACCCGGAGCTAACGGAGGACACAAGGGTTCACGAATACTTCCTGGAGAAGGCCCTGTAAAGGGGAATCAACGCCAGAAGCAGGAAAATTGCAGGGCCGCATATTCCGGAGCTTTCGTTTTTCACTCCATTTTCATTGGATGCCTCGCCGCAAACAACATCCGAAGCGAAGCCGGACCCTTCCCAGAATTCTTGGAGCTGGAAAACCTTGAGCCCTTCCCCATTGTTTGAGTAGTAGAACAGGCGAAGGTCTTTCCTCTCCACGGGCGAGCCGTTGACATGGTAATCATAGGGGTAGTATAATATAACTCCATCTTCCACGATTGCCGAGGCAAAGCCTTTAATGTCTCCCTCAACCCTCAACGAGGAAACAACCTTATCAACGACGTTTATCGGAACGAGAACAACGGCACTACCGTTGGAGGCGTATCCGTTTCCATAAACGTAGAAGCTCCCCATCGGAACGCCGTGCTCTATTGCGTAGTAAACCGGTGTCTTCTCAGGAAAACCCGAAAAGTTCGCCGGCTCCACGCTTTCTCCTATCAGGAACTTCTTGGCTTCCACTCTGCTTCCGTTCTGGAACTCAATTGAAAATGCTTTTTTTCTGTAATACACAACAACGCGCGAGAGTCCCCCCGGAGGAACGACAACGGAAGTCCCGCCTATTAACCAGCACTTCCCATCCCTGACGCGGTAGGCCTCGACCCCACGCGTGCTGTTTTCTGGAACGTAAAACTCCCTGAGAAATATCCACGAGCCGTTGTCAGGGATAATGTAGGCTCCGTCGTTCACAGCACTTGCATTATCGCAGAAAAGGCAGGTGCGGTAAAAGGGCTGAAGGGTCCCGTTGATAAAATGGTAGAAGTCTGCCCCGAGTTCCCCGTTTTCGCCGGCCCACCAGTGCACGACGAACGCATCGTCCTTCCCCGGAATCACAACGAGGTTAGCCGAGGCATAGGGAATTACAGAGAGAACAGAAAGAGATATCAGGAAAAACAAAAGTGCCTTTCTTACCATTCAAAGCACACCTCTCTAACTTTGTCTATAACTCTAATATCTGTACTGAAATAATAAGCTCTAGGAGAGATAATGTTAGGGTATTGTTTACCCACTGTTATCTGACCTCCTCCCGGCCGTGAACGGCGGGGGTTCGGCTTAACCCCCTCGCCAGTGACGGGGAGGTTTACGGGCGCTCATCCACCTACTCCCGTCGCCGGTTTCAGCTTGGCCCGAGGGGACGGTCTTGCCCCCGTTACCCCTACCACCAGAGCGGATTGGGGTTATCACTCAAGGCCACTCCCGGGTTTCAAACCTCTCGAAGGCCCTTTGAAAGGACGCTTAACAGCGTCAACCACTCCAAGGCGGAGTGGTAACGTGAAACCCCTCGTCCCATCGGGTTGTTCTTAAGCGGCCCCTCCGAGGCCTTACTACACTGCAGAGTTTAAAAGGGTTTCGGTGGTTTAAGGGTCATTGGGGTTTTACTGCACCCCTGCCCTAAAGAGCAAGGCTTTCAAGAGAAAAGTGTAATCACTGGAGAAATTTTTCTATCTAACTTTATAAATTTTTTCCTAGTAATCTGAAATATTTTAACAAATTTTCATTAATTTTCGCCAGAAAGCTTTTTATTTTTGCTGTCTATTTGTTTATAGGTGGTATGATGAAGGAGCCCAAGACGGTCGTGTGTCCCTACTGCGGCTTTGGCTGCAGGCTTCTCGTTGATCCCAAGACGATGAGGGTTAAACCTCATAGAGGCGAGCCGAACCGGGGCAAGCTCTGCCCCAAGGGGCTTCACGCGACGGAGTTCGTTCTTTCCGGGGACAGGCTCAAGCGCCCCCTTAAGCGTGAGGGCTCTAGGATAAGGCCGATAAGCTGGGGGCAGGCCATCGAGGAGATAGCAGGTAAACTCCTCGAAATCCGCGAACTGTATGGGGCGGATGCAGTGGCATTCATAGCCTCCTCCAAGGTCAGCAACGAGGAGAACTACCTCCTCCAGAAGATCGCGAGACTCTTCGGCACCAACAACATAGACAACTGTGCTCGCCTATGCCACGAGGCGAGCGTTCACGCCCTCAAGATGACCGTTGGGGCGGGAGCACAGACCAATCCGTACGAAGACCTAGAGAGATTCGGGGTTATACTCATCTGGGGCTACAATCCCGCCGAGACCCATCCCGTTGTCATGGACTACATCCTAAAGGCCAAGAGGAACGGGGCGAAGGTAATCGTTGTTGACGTCAGGGAAACCAGAACGATGGCCTTCGCGGACTACAGCCTCGTTATCCGCCCGGGGACGGACATAGCCCTCGCAAACGCCATGATGAATGTCATAATCCTGGAGGAGCTCTACGACGAGGAGTTCATAAAGACCAGAACCTTTGGCTTTTCAGAGGTCAGGATGGCGGTGAGAAAGTACACGCCGGAGTACGCGGAGAAGGTAACCGGAATTCCGGCTGAAACGATCAGAGAAGTTGCGAGAACCTTTGCCCTCGCGGGAAGCGGCGCGATAATGTGGGGCATGGGGCTGACACAGCACGTTTCAGGCGTTGAGAACGTTATGGCCGTTATAGACCTAGCCCTGCTCCTCGGCTACATCGGCGAAAAAGGCGGCCTCTACCCGATGCGCGGTCAGAACAACGTTCAGGGCGCGGCATACATGGGAGCGCTGAGTGAGTTCCTGCCGGGCTACGTCCCGCTGACCGACGAGAGGTTCAGGAAGCGGGTGGCGAAGATATGGGGCGTGGAGGACCTTCCAACGGAGCGCGGGCTCTACCTCACGGAGCTCTGGGAGGCAATAGAGAGCAACGATATTAAAGCGCTCTACATAGTTGGGGAAAACCCGGCCGTCAGCGAGGCGGACTTCATCCGGGTGAGAAATGCCCTCAGAAGGCTCGATCTCCTCGTCGTCCAGGATATTTTCATGACGAGAACTGCGCGCTATGCCCACTACGTTCTGCCGGCTTCGGCCTTCTGCGAGAAGGAAGGCTCGTACATGAACAGTGAGAGGAGGATTCAGTGGAGCCACAAGGTCTGCGAGCCGATGGGTGATTCGAAGCCCGACTGGGAAATACTGACCATGCTCGGCAAGGCCCTCGGTTTGCCTGGGTTCAACTATTCGAGCGTTGAAGAGATCACCGCAGAGTACTTCCGCCTCTTCCCTTTGCTGGAGGAGAGGAGCGTCGACGAGCTGAATGTTGGGGATGGGATATTCCTTCCGAAGAAGAGGCTCCACACCTGGGAGTTCGCAACCCCCGACGGAAAGGCCAGGTTCATCGCGGTGGAGCAGGTGCAGCCCTGGGAGAGGCCGGACTATGAGTATCCCTTCATCCTCACCACCATCAGGCTGATAAGCCACTACAACACCGGCGAAATGACGCTGCGCAGTCCCTCGCTCGTCAGACTGATGGGAGAGCCCAGGGTGCTGATAAACAGGAGCGACGCGGAGAGGCTTGGAATCCACGACGGAGACTGGGTCGAGATCGAGACGAGGCGCGGGAAGATTAGAATGAGGGCCAAGCTTGGCCGGATTCCCTCAGGCGTCGTTGCGGTTCCCTTCCACTTCAAGGCGAACAAAATAACGAGCCCTGCCCTGAACAAAGCCGGAACGCCGGAGCTCAAGTTCTCCGCGGCGAGGCTGAGAAAGCTCAGAAGCGAAAAGCCCACTCGGGATACTCACCGGTAAGGCATGCTAAGCAGAGGTCTCTCCTCCCAACGGCTTTTTTCAGCCCTTCGACGCTGAGGTACGCCAGGCTGTCCGCTCCTATGGATTCCCTCACCTTCTCAACGCTTCCAAATGCCGCTATGAGTTCGTGTCTCGTCGGAATGTCCACCCCCATGTAGCACGGGTACCTTATCGGCGGGGAGGCTATCCTGACGTGAACCTCCCTCGCGCCGGCCTTTCTGAGCATGGCGACGATGCGCTTCATAGTAGTCCCCCTGACGATTGAGTCATCGACCAGCACGACGCTCTTCCCCTCTATTACCTCCCTCACCGGCGAGAGCTTGAGCTTAACCTTCAGCTCGCGGTAGAACTGCCCGGGGGTTATGAACGTCCGCCCTATGTAGCGGTTCTTTATGAGTCCCTCCGAGTAAGGAATACCGCTGATCCGGGAGAAGCCAAGAGCCGCCGCCCTTCCCGAATCCGGCACGGCTATGACAACGTCTCCGTCGGCCGGGCTCTCTCTGGCCAGCTCCTGCCCCATCCTGACCCTCGCGAGGTATACGTTTACACCGTCTATCGTGCTGTCCGGGCGGGCGAAGTAGATGTACTCAAAGACGCAGCCGTGGCGTTTTTCCGTGGCAAGGATGCGGTTTTCAATTTCATCCTCCGAGAGAAGAAAGACCTCTCCTGGCTTGACGTCCCTCACCTCCTCCACGAAGAGCCTCAACGCGGAATCCTCCGAGGCGAAATAGTGACCGTCCCCGACCCCGTAGCTGAGCGGCCTGAAGCCGACAGGGTCCCTAGCCACGAGTATCTCCCCGTCGAAGAGAAAAGCCACGGAGTAGGCTCCCTTCACCTCGCTGAAAACTTCCCGCATAGCCTCGAACTCGTCTCCAGTCTCGCGAAGGTGCCAGAGAAAAGAAATCCCCAGCAGCTCGGAATCTACCGAGTGCCTGAACTTAACTCCCAGCCGTTTGTAGTGCCTCCTGAGGGGAAGGAAATTCGTGAGAGTCCCGTTGTGGGCAACGGCTATCCTTTTCCCGCAACAGCCGGTCTCAAGTGGCTGGGTTTCGGTGGGGGAGCCGGAGGTCGAGTATCTAACGTGGGCTATTGCCATCTTGGATTTCAGCTTCGCTATCTCGCCGTTCCTGAAGACCTCCGAAACGAGCCCCCGCCCTGCTGCCGTTTTTATCCTGTGCTTCCAGACGCTTATCCCCGCGCTCTCCTGCCCCCTGTGCTGCAGTGCTATCAGCGCGTAGTAGGCTTTTTTCGGAGCATTCTCGGCAACCGCTGCAAAGACGCCGCACTTCTCCCTCATGAGGAACCCCGCCAATTTTTTGACTTTAACATGTCAATAAGTATAAACCCTGACGCCGTACTTTAGCCTTTTTGTGTTTAAAAGCTTTGCCCATTGATTGACATTCACATGCTAAAATAAGCCTTAAATACTGAAATATTTTACACAAAAATGGTGAAGTCCATGCAGGTTTATGAAGGTAAGGCCAAGAAGGTTATCCCTCTCGACGATGGAAAGGCCATTATGGAGTTCAAGGACGATGCCACGGCCTTCGATGGTAAAAAGAGGGGTCAATTTAAGGGCAAGGGATGGCTCAATGCACAGATTAGCGCGGTTCTTTTCAAAGTCCTTGAGGAGAAGGGCGTTAAGACGCACTTCATAGGCATCGCGGGTGACAACAGGCTCATCGTTGAGAGGCTCAGGATGTACCCCGTTGAGGTCGTGGTTAGAAACGTCGTTGCCGGAAGTTTGAAGAGGCGCCTTCCCCTCGAGGAAGGAACCGAGCTGCCGGAGCCGATAGTCGAGCTTTACTACAAGGACGACAGCCTCGGCGATCCTATGATAAACCACCACCACGCTAGGGTTCTCGGGGTAAGCGAGAGCGAGATAAGGGAGATGGAGCGCATAGCCCTCAAGGTGAACGAGGTCCTCAGGGAGTACTTTGCCGAGCGCGGGATAATCCTGGTCGACTTCAAGCTGGAGTTCGGAAAGAACGAGAGGGGCGAGATAATCCTCGGCGACGAGATAAGCCCGGACACCTGCCGCTTCTGGGATGCCAAGACGAAGAAGAGCCTCGACAAGGACGTCTTCCGCTTCGACAAGGGCGACCTGATAAACGCCTACGAGGAGCTCTACGAGCGCTTGGCCGGCACTTCCTGAGCTTCCTCCATCATAGCCATTATTTTTCTGTGGAGCTTTTTGATCAGCTCCCTTCTGTCCTCCATCAGAACCACGTCGCTCGAGCCTATCGCCTCCAGGTTGAAGGCGAAGGGACTCGGAACGCTGTGCCTCCTGAATTCCACCTTTATTCTACCCTCCCTGACCCAGCTCAGGAAGAGCTCCGCGCTCTCAACGTCCATCTTGTCCTCCATAATCTCGCGGTAGACCTCCTTCAGGAGCGGGAAGTCGGGATGGTTCTCCTTGAGGGCTCTGAGGAGGGAAACCGCCATCACCTGCTGCCTGCCGAGTCTCTTGCTCCTGCCCACGTAGCGCCTGAGGATTAGAAGCCCGCGGTTGGCCACGTGCCTAAAGCGCCTCTTCAGCAGCTCGGTGTTGTCCAAAGCCCTCTTGAGGGTCTCCCTTAGGTCCTCGACCTCGAAAAGCTCCATTACCTCCTCTTCACTCAGCTCGACCTCCGGCGGGAGTAGCAGGGCGAAGCCGTTGTCGTTTATTGCTACTCCGACGTTGCAGTTCTTCCCCTTGCTCACGAGGTAGGCGAAGGCCCTGCTGAGTGCATCGTTAGCGCGCCTCCCGATGAGGGTGTGGAAGAAGTAGCGGTTTCTTTTATCCCCCGGAACGAACTCAACCAACACCGTCTCATCGTCCGGGATTACCGAATACCGCTCCTGCTCGCGGAAATAGGCTATGATGGCCCTCGCGGCCTTCTCATCTACCCCGTACTTCCTCACGAGCCTCATGACCGCGTCCCTTCTCTTCAACAGCCCCTTAATTTCCCGTCTGAACCTCTGGATGTCGAGGGCCAGGTCGAAGCTGAGCGGGAGCATCTCGGAGAACCACGCGGGAATGGTGGGCTTCGCTCCCTCGCGCGGAATCACGTATATCTTGTTTCCCCTGCTCTTGACGAACTCGTAGGTTCTTCCGGCCAGGACGAAGATGTCGCCGGGCATTAAGCGCTCTGCGAACTCTTCCTCGACAGTTCCGATCATCTGCTTGTCCATGGTGTGAACCCTGATCTTGGCTTCATCTGGAATCGTGCCGACGTTCATGTAGTAAATCGCCCTCGTCATCTTTCCGCGCCGCCCAAAACGTCCGTCCTCAAGCCATATCTTGGCGTACACCTTCTTCTCTTCTAAACCCGCGTATTCGCCGGCGAGGTACCTCAAAACACTCATGAAGTCCTCAAAAGGCAGGTTCCTGAAAGGATAAGCGCGCCTCACGAGGCTGTAGGCTTCTTCAACTTCCCAAACTTTGTTGAGGGCCATTCCGAGGAGGTGCTGGACGAGGACATCGAGCGGGTTCTCGGGGATTCTAACCCTGTCGAGCCTCCGGTTCCTTGCGTTGTGCGCCAAAACCGTAACCTCGACCAAATCGTCCCTGTCGAGGGCCAAAATCACACCCTTGCTGACCTCGTGGAGCCTGTGGCCGGCCCTCCCAATCCTCTGCAACGCGCGGTTCACGCTCTTCGGCGAACCGATGAGGACGACGAGGTCAATCGTTCCAATGTCAATCCCGAGTTCGAGGCTGGTCGAGGTCACAACAGCCTTCAGCTCGCCCCTCTTAAGCTTCTCCTCGACGTCCAAACGGACCTCTCGCGAGAGGCTCGAATGGTGAGCCTCTATCAGGCCCTCAAACTCCGGAAAGCGCCTCTTGAGGTTGAAGGCTACCCTCTCGGCGCCGCTCCTCGTGTTGGTGAATATGAGAGTGGTCCTGTGCTCCCTAATCAGCTCGGCCAGACGGTTGTAGAGGGCCTCGCTCAGCGCTCCAGCGGGGGTGTAAATCAAATCCTCAACGACGCTCTCGACTTTTATTTCAGTCTGCTTTGCAAAGCTCACATCTACAATCAGTCCGGGCCTCGGCTTCCCGTTTTCAAAGCCGAAGACAAACTTGGCAACCTCCTCAAGCGGGTGTATGGTGGCGCTCAGGCCTATCCTCACGAACCTCTCTTCGGCCATCTCCTGGAGCCTCTCAACGCTCAGAGCAAGATGAGAACCGCGCTTGTTCTCGGCCAGGGCGTGAACCTCGTCTATAATGAGGTACCTGACTGTCTTTAACCTCTCGCGGAACTTTGGGGCGTTCAGGGCTATCGCGAGGCTCTCGGGGGTGGTTATGAGTATGTGGGGCGGCTTCCTCACCATCTTGCTCTTCTCGTAGCTCGAGGTGTCGCTCGTCCTTATGCCGATCCTTATCTCGGGAATTTCGTAACCCAGTTCCTCGGCGACCCCCTTTATCTCCACCAGGGGTCCCTCGAGGTTGCGCTTTATGTCGTTGTTTAAAGCCCTCAACGGGGAGACGTAGAGGACGTAGATTTTATCCTCGAGCCTTCCCTCCTTGCCGAGGAGGATGAGCTCGTTTATCGCTGAGAGAAAAGCGGAGAGTGTTTTCCCCGAGCCCGTCGGCGATGAGATGAGGACGTTCTCCCCCTTGTGAATCTCGATAACCGCGTAGCGCTGGGGCGGGGTGAAGGTTCCAAACTTCCGCTTAAACCACTCCCTAACAGGCTCGTTCAGGATTGAGAATATCTCCCCATCGCTGTATTTTCTCCCGGCCCATCGTATCATAGTTGGAACTCTCCGGGTTTGATTAAAAACTTTTTGCTTCCTAAATTCAAACCGAACCGAGCCCCTTGAGGATTTCGGTAAGCCTGCTCAGCTCCCCGAAATCCAGGAACTCCCCCTCGACGGGCACCAGCACGCGCAGCTTTGAGCTGTCGAACTTCCTGAGGAACGGCGAGACTATCTCCCTCGTCACGTCGTTGCCGTAGGCCCAGGGACTGAAAGCGGGCAGGACGATAAGCCTCTCGCCCCACAGAAAAGCAGGTACCTTCACGCTCGCCCCGACCTCGTCCCTCAGCCTTATCGCGGGGTGTTCGTGGCCGATTATGAACCGCTCTCCTTCCTCCAGCCTGTGGCCGTGAACCAGAGTCCATCCTCCGACTTCTAATCTGTCCGCGATTTCAACTCCTCTCTCCCTCAGCCACAGTATTCCTGGGTCGTGGTTTCCCCTGACCACTGTTATCTCACCGACTTCGCCCTCGAGGGCGTCGAAGAATCTTCCCAGCTCCTCCCGCTCCATCCTGAACGGGACGAAAGAGTGCTTTAAATCCCCGTTGATGATGAGCCTCTTCGGCCTTTCCCTCCTCACAACTGCCTGAACTTCCTGGATAAGCCTGTCGAGGAGGTTGGGAACGTAGTTGCCCTCCCTGGCCATGGACCTCTCGAAGCCTATGTGGAGGTCCGCTATTATCAGGTCTTTTCCCAGCAGGACCGCTTTCTCGGGAACGGGCCTCGGCTTCATGGTATCTGGAACGGGTCGGGGCTTAAAACGCTTGCCGTTCGGACTCGTAAGTTACCCAGACGGTGTAGCAGCCCTTTTCGTCTTCCTCTATCACTATTTTCCTCAGCCGGATTCCATATTCGCTTACGGCCTTTTCCACCAGATCCGGCAGGTTCTCAAGGAATGCCTTCTTCTTTACGGTGAGCTCCATGCGACCACCGAGAAAAGTTGGGGGCGGGGCTTAAAGCCTTACCCCGTAGTTCTTCACAACTATCCCTGGTTTCTCCGTGACGGTTCCAAGCTCAAAAGCCTCAAACTGCCTGCCGAGGATTTCCAGGGCTTCCTCCCTCTCTTCCGCCGGCACTATCGCTATCATGCCAACGCCCATGTTGAAAACGCGGAACATCTCCCCCAGCGGAACGCCGTTTTCGTGGATTAGCCTGAATATTCCCTCGATTGGGGGCATCTCAATGGAGAAGCCGTAGTTCGTTAGGCGCTTCAGGTTGGTCAGGCCCCCACCGGTTATATGAGCCAGTCCATGAACTTCGACGCTCTCAATCAGCTCAAGAACAGCTTTCACATAAATCCTCGTCGGCTCCAAAAGCCACTCCCAGAGCTTTCTCCCCTCGTATTCGTAGTCGAGGCCGTATTTGGGGATGAGGAGCTTTCTAGCCAGCGTAAGACCGTTGGAGTGTATCCCCGAGCTGGCAATTCCGATGACGGTGTCGCCGGGCCTTATCTTTTCCCCTGTTATAACTTTCCCCTTCTCCACGACGCCGATGGCCGTTCCGGCCAAGTCGAAGCCGTTTATCAGGTCGGGCATCACCGCGGTTTCTCCCCCGACTATCGCTATCCCCGCCTCCTTCGCCCCCTCGTAGAGTCCCCTGGCTATCTCATCGAACACCCTCTCGTCGGGCTCCCTGACGGCGAGATAGTCAACGAGCGCCACCGGTTCGGCCCCAACGCAGAGCAGGTCGTTCACGTTCATCGCTATCATGTCTATCCCTATGGTGTCGAACTTTCCAACGGCTTCGGCCACGAGCACCTTGGTTC
Source organism: Thermococcus celericrescens (assembly GCF_001484195.1). Classification (NCBI taxonomy): domain Archaea; kingdom Methanobacteriati; phylum Methanobacteriota; class Thermococci; order Thermococcales; family Thermococcaceae; genus Thermococcus; species Thermococcus celericrescens. The sequence continues at coordinate 2,159 of NZ_LLYW01000041.1, read as the reverse complement.
CGACTCCATCCGTCGTCATGGCGAGGTAGAATTCGCCAAAATCCATCAACGCCGCGTAGTGGCCTATTCCACTCGGCTCGCCGGTTTTTCCCTTCCTGAACTTGAAGGTCTCTTTCGCAAGCCCTATGATTCCTCTGAGGGCCCTTGCAGTTTTCTCGTCATCGACTCCCGCCTGAGCGTAGGTCAGCATGAGCATCACCGGTGAGAGTTCCATCGAAGGCTTAAAAACTTTGTCATGTTTATGCTTAAAAAATAGCCTAAAGGCCTAAAAATTAACAATTTAATGTTAATTTCGGTGCCTCTTCAGCAGGAGACCCGTCGTGGTGGCTAGAATTATGAACGCAGGCCCGCAGATGGTTTTTTTGGTTTCCTCGGTTGAAGGTTTAGTCGCGTTTATGAGGGATAGAGTTTTATTTTCTCTTGTACTGGGCGGTGTTTTTGTTATGTTGATCATATTTGAAGAGGTGATATTAGTCCTACCGGTCGTGTTCTCTGGTGTGGCAATCGCCGATTTGCAGACCGTTACGTTGACGATTTTAACATCGCCCGGGAACCAGTAGCCTGGAACGGGAGTGTTCGGCGGGACGAAGTCGTCCCTTGTAACGTTCATGTTAAGGTAAACGAGGGTGATGTTCTTCACGTGGCCCTCCTTTTTGAGGATGAAGTAAATCGGAAAAACGCTCAAATTGACGACCTCGGTCGGTCTGGGAGACCACTTCAATGCTTTTCTGCTCATCGTGACCCACACGTCGCTCACGTTCGCGTAGTCCCATTTTTGAAAGCTCGGGGACTGAAGCACTATTCTCCAGCCGTTTATCTCGTCGCTGATTTTTCCCCTTGGGAGCTTAAGCCAGCTAACATTGACCGGCTCAATGCATAAGTTTTTTGGATTGAAGAGGTAGATGCCATGGACATGAGTCATCGGAGGGTAGAACGTGAGGTCCAGGTACCAGCTTCCGTTTATGAAGCGCGCGCCGTTAAGAGACTGGTCAAGGAGAGTGCTATAGTTTGGGTAAAGGGCTCTGAACGCAGGCGTGAAGTTGAGAATGTAGAGCTGGGAGTCATTGAAGTAGAAGAGATGTTCCTCTCCCCCAAGAACCTCCCCGGTGGTTGCGTTGGCGCAGTTGATTCCCGAGAGGGGAGGACAGTATGGTTCATAAGTGAGAATGAGGAGGGGAATAAAAGCGTCGCTTCCGTTGGAGATGACGGAGTACCGAACGTTATAGACGTCTGAAACCACCGCTTTGGAAAAGAGAGTGAGGAAGAGGAACAGGATGACGATGGTTTTAAACGTACGGTTCATTGAGTTCCCTCCGGCAACGTTCTTGGAGTGCGTCTATCACTTTGAGGTCAGTGCTGAAGTAGTAAGCCAGGTCAGATGGTTTCCATCCGGTGTCGTGCAGTGCTCTCATGTAATTCAAGGCGTAGTTTATTGCTTTTTCATACTGGTGCTCCCTGCAGTTCTCATAGCAGGTTTTGAGGTTGCGGTCGCACGCCATGTTTTCGGGACATTTGCCTGAATACCCACACGGAATGCCCAGGACTGTCCTGTCCGCTTCCATCTCTATTGAGACCACTGTGTGGTAGTTTTGTTCCTTGATTTTCTCGGTAAGTTCTCCATGAATGAACTGAATTCTCTCGACAAGCTTATCGTACGAGTATGGAAACGTTTGTTTGGTGCCGTTGATCTCCTTTATACAATCGCTGTTCTGATAATAGTTTGGCTGAACAAAGACATAATCAAAGTAGCCTCCGATTTTGAGTATTCCGTCGAAGGCATCCTTACGCAAGTATGTCACATCCCTGTTCCCAATCGTAGGAATCCAAATCAGCTCCTGTCCGTGGTTGTGAACGTAGTTGGACATCTTTTGAATGAATTCCACAGACACACCGGCGGCATCATTGGGAGTTGCCTGAAGGCAACTCTCGTAGCTCCAGTAGAAGCCGAGCCTGTTGCTGTCAACGACACTAAGGACACCGTCAATCCAGTCCTTCCAGTAGGAATTATTGAATCCCTTGGACGGGTTATCCCTCGGTTTTTTACTCCCGTACTTGTAGAACGGAATCGGCACGTAGTAATTCATACTGCCTACCCTTGATGAGAGCCACAAAGCCATGCGAAGCCCATCATCATAACCGTTTCCAGTGTAATTGATTCC
>NZ_LLYW01000040.1 GCF_001484195.1 Thermococcus celericrescens | reverse complement strand
ATGGCCGCGTTTAAGGCGAGTAAGTTCGTCTGCTCGGCAATGTTGGTGATCACGTTCGTAATCTCCTCAATACTCCTACTCATCTCAGAGACTTTTCTGACTGTGCTTTCGATGTTGCTCATCATTTCTTGGATGCTTTCGATTTGTTTGGCTGAGATTTCGCCTTTTTGTCTGCCTTCGTTGGCTATTGTGACGACTTCGTTTACTGCCGCCTCGAATTCGTCCATTGCTCTGACGCTTTCTGCGCTTGTTTCTGAGACGAAGCGCATTCCTTCGGTTATTTCGTTAATGTGCTCTTGTTGCCTCTGTGCTTCAATGCTAACCTGCTGCACTGCCTCGTTTACTTGGTTGATGGCTTCAGTCACGTCAGTCGTAATCTGGGTGAGGATGTTGGCTCTCTTGTCCAGTTCGTTGGTGACGTTGACCATTTCGCTGATTAAGCCCTTAAGTTTGTGGGTTGTGTCTCTCAAGTCTTCCAGGATTTCTTTAAGCTCTCCCTTGGCCTCCATGCTCATGCCGTTGCTCAAATCACCCTCCGCCAAGCGCTCTAGCTTGCTCGCTATGGTGTTGAGTGTTCCTACTAGGTCTTTTCCTACGGCTTCGAAGGCTTTTATGAGGGCTCCGATCTCGTCGTCTTCAATGTAGTGGATTTGGTTGAGTTGCTTGTTAACTTCGCTCAATCTTCCTTCTGCCAAAGCCTGCGCAACACTCCTCAACTCCTCAAGCGGCCTGAGTGAGTTTGACACCATCTTGTACGAGACCCCTATGAGCGACGCTGAGATTGCGAGGATGAGGAGGCTGAGCATGAGGGCGGAATTCGCGGTGGTCTTCTTGGTGTCCTCTATGACTTTGATCACTCCCGCGCTTATCTCGCTGACTGGGACCTTGGCAAAGACGTACCATCCGGTGCTGGGTATCCTGACGCCAGCCGCAACAGATTGGACCCCGTTGAATGTGTACGTCACGACGTCCCTGTCTTTGCCGCCCTTCACGATATCCGCGATCGGCTTGAGGCCCGGCTCGTTGAAGACGTTGAGGTTCATTATGTAGTCGTGGTTCGGGTGCATGTATATGGTTCCGTCCGTTCCAACGACGTAGGCGTAGCCGGTGTCGCCGATGGTGACCCCGTCTATCCTCTTCGTCAGGGTGTCGATGAAAACGTCCAGTCCGATGACACCGACGAGCCTGCCGTTGTAGTGAACGGGAATTGCATAGGTAATAACCCACTTCCCACTTGAGGCGTCCTGGTACGGCTCGCTCCACGTCGGGCCGTTCTTCTTAACGGCCTCCTGGTACCACGGCCTGACCCTCGGGTCGTAACCCTCGGGAAGTTCCTGTCTGGGATATATGAACATGTTGCCATTCGCATCGCCAAAATACACTGCGCTGAGGGAGGACTCGGAGTCGGCTATGACCGCGAAGTGCTCCATGAGAAGCGGCTGAAGTTTGTCGGCGTAGCCGGGATCGCCGAAGTCTATTCCATCCAGCTGGAGCTGTTTCAGGGACAGCTCAACGGAGCCTTCCGTGGCACTGCCGAGGGATTCCACGGTGCTGAAGAATCCCTGGAACTCCGTGGCTATGGCGGTGGCCTGGGCCATTGCGGCCTCCTGGGCCTGTTCCTCTACAACAGGTGTCATCTTTGTTTCGATCAGTTTGGCGGTATTGTTGCCGGTGTACAGCATCATTCCTCCTGCTATCACGGTTACCAGCAAGAGCGCCACAACCACGATGCCTATCACCTTTTTCTTAAACTCCATCCATAACCCTCCCCGACGTTTCTTAGGTTGTCAGTACACCCTCTCTGTTATCTGCCCGTTGGAGACCCTACGCATTTTAACCTTGCCCGTGGATAGGTCGAGATAAATCGTCCTTCCGCCTTTCCCGCCGGTATCCTCTGCCACTATCTTTATCCCGTGCCGTTTAAGCTCCCTTTTTGCGACTTCGACGTTTCTCTTGCCTATCATGAGTTTCTCCGTGGTGACGTTTGTGAACATGTGGGCGCCGCCGAATATCTTGGCCTCAGCGCGTCGGGGGTTCCCTCCTATCTTCCGGATGTCAGATATGAGGAGTTCAAGCCCAGTATCCACATACTTCGCCGGATTTCCTTTGTTGCCGTAGTAGCTCGCCTCCGGCAGGAGGGCGTGGAGCAGACCGCCTACCTTCGTCAGGCGGTCGTAGATGGTTATGCCAACGCAGCTGCCCAGGCCGTAGGTGCTGATTATTCCGACCTTTTTGCCCACGGCGTAATCTCCGATTCCAACCTTTCTCTCTCCCAAGACTCAACCCTCGCCGGAACCGTTTTCCTCAGGGTCGGTATTCATCCCTGCTTCCGCCCCCTCGCTCCCGGGGAGGTTCCCCTTCGTTCCAATGCTTTCTATCTGGGCTTCGAGTCTGCTCACAAGCTTGTCAAAGGCATCTTTGGTTGGAATCAGGTAAAAGAAGCTTTCCACATCGGTGTTAGCCTGGTAGAACCTTGTCTTGAACGCCAGCACCTCGGTGACATCCCTGAGGTCGGGTCTTGCCAGCTCCCTCTCGGCATCGTACAGGCTCTCCGCGGGTTTGGGGGGGCTGAGCGAGACGGGTTCTCCGATGAGCTGGGCGAGTATATCGGTGTAGACGGAGATAAGTATGTTACCTATCTCCATGATGGCGGAGCGTCCCATCTCGTCCATACCCTCGTCCCCTGGGTCCATTCCGAGCAGGAGCGATACCAGCGCCCTGACGCTCTTCTTCGGGAACTGGAGTATCGTGAGGCCGCTCAGTCCTTCCGTTATGTCGAACATCACGACGAAGCTGTCCCGAATACCCCTGCTGGCGATCATCGCCAGAAACTTTGCCCGCGGCAGTACCTCCACCGTCGGGGGTTCCATCTCAATCTCGCCTATCATGTTTGAGAGTGCCGTAAGCGCGTGGCTCATCGCTATGTTCGACGCTTCCCTAAATATGTCCTGATACCACTCCGACGACCAGCTCTTGTGCTCGCTCATGCAAATCCCCCCAGAAGGGTTTCGATGATCTTCTTCATGGAAGCGGGGTGGGGCAGTATCATGAAGTGCTCTTTGAATTGGACTGTTTCCATGTGGATGGTGGTCTTGAAGAGCATGGTGTAATCGCAGTACTGGCCGATGTCTGCGAGTGCGAAGTCCAGTATCGCAGGGGTGAAGTCAACCGCCATATCTGGCGGTGTCTGGTCTATCCCCTCCCCGAGGAATTCACTGAGGGCGTTGGCGAAGGCGGAGATTAGGATGTTGCCTGCCTCTATGACTGCGGACCGCACCATCTCATCGAACTCCGCTGTTGAACCGGGGGGCATTCCTGTCATTAAGTCAAACATCCTGAGTGCATCCTCAAAATCCAGAAAGAAGAAGGCGTGGCCATCAAAGCCACCGCTGAGTCCGATGTAGACGGCCACCTTTACGTCCTCTCCCACCCTTTCAGGCACGCTCTTGATGGGTACTATCTCTATTTCCGGTACGGTAATGTTGACGGTGAGACCCGTCATCTCGCTGAGGGCATCCGCGGCCTTGGAAGCACCTATGTTGAAGGTTTCGACCAGCGCGCTCTTGGCGAACTCATCGAGGGCTTTGATGTACTTCCCATAGTTCTCAGAGTCCACCCCTACCACCACCGAGCAGTCCGTTTATCTCAATGATTAAAACAACACTACCGTCTCCGAGTATAGTGGCGCCGGCGAAGCCGCTGATGTGTGAGAGCATCTTTCCGAGGCTCTTGATGACTATGTCCTTCTTGTGGAGGAGCTTGTCAACGCCGACTGCGACCTTCTGTGCGCCGAGGTCTATTATTATCGCCGGGAACTCGTCCTTCTCGGGAACCGGCAGTCCAAAGAGCTCGTGGAGCATTACGACGGGTATTATCTCGCCGCGGAGCACTATTACCTCCTTGCCGCCTATGCTCTTCAGGTTCTCACGCCTGATCTCTATGCTCTCGAGTATGTTGTTTATCGGAACCGCGTAGACCTCCCCCTGGACCTCAATGAGCAGCGCCTGGATGATAGCCATGCTCACCGGCAGCTTGAGCACGAACACGGAACCTTTGCCCACCTTGCTCTGGACGGATATGCTTCCATTGAGGCTCTTGACGACGTCCTTGACGACGTCCATGCCCACGCCCCTTCCGGATACGTCGGTGACCTTCTCCTTCGTGCTGAATCCGGGCAGGAAGATCAGGTTTATCGCTTCCTCGTCGCTCATCTCCATGGCCTGCTCGGGGGTGATGAGGCCCTTCTCCAGCGCCTTCCTCTTTATCTTCTCGGGATCGATGCCACGACCGTCGTCCTTTACTATGATCTCAACGTGGCTTCTCTCGCGCCTCGCAATGAGTTCGAGCCTGCCCGCGCGTGGCTTTCCAGACTTCTCCCTTTCTTCCGGCGCTTCTATTCCGTGGTCTATGGCGTTCCTCAGGAGGTGGACGAGGACATCACCGAGTTTGTCGAGTATCGTTCTGTCCACCTCTATATCGGCGCCCTCTATGACAAACTCGACCTCCTTGCCCATCTTTCTCGCCAGCTCGCGAACCATGCGCGGGAACTTGTTGAAAACTTCCGCCACCGGCGTGAGGCGCATCTCCATGATCTCGTCCTGAAGCTCGGTGAGGAGCCTTGAGAGGGTTGAGAGGGTCTCCAGGAGTTCCCTGTCTCCGAGCCTCTCCGCTATCTGCTCCAGCCGGCCCTTCGTGATGACCAGCTCACCGACGAGGTTCATCAGCCTGTCCAGATGGCCGACGTCGACCTTGATTATCTTGGAGACCTTCACCTTGGGGGTCGAGGGAGGTTTCTTCTTTTTGGGGGCCTTGGTTTCCGCAGTGCGGGGGGCTTTTTCTTTTGATGGGCTCTCCTGGACGGGCCTTTGGGCATCGACGACATCGCCCTCGGTGATTTCAACGTCCTGAACATCGGGATGCTTGAGAACCGCCTTGGATATCTCCTCCTGAGAAACGTTTGAGACGAGCAGAACCCTGAAATAGCGCCCGTCGATTAGCTCTCCGTTCTGAATCGCAATGGGGTCGGGAATGGTTCTCTGAACGTCTCCAATCTTTTGAAGATCCTGGAGAACCAGGTACGAGCGCACCCCTTTGAGTGGGGCGTCTTTCTGCACGTACACCGTGACAGTGTACGTTTTCGCACCCTCGCCCGCGGCCTGTCCCTGCACCTCGACCTCGGCATCATCGACCTCGGGATGCCGGGTCACGATAGTTTTTATCTTCTCGGGGCTCTCTTCGGTCGCGATTACGAATTCAAGTACATCCACATCGGCTTTTCCATCCTCAATGACGCTCCGATCGGGGGTGGTCTCGAGGACTTCGCCGATGCCTTCCAGGTCGGAGAGTATCAGGAATCCCCTGATGCCCCTCAGCTGGGCGTCTTTGTGGAAGTAGACTCTAACACGGTATACCCTGCCTGGGATGCTTCCCTCAGGGGCCTCACTCTCGGGGGCTTCGCCCCCTCCCTCGCTCTCCTCCACCTGGGGCGGTTCCGCAGGGGGTGCCGCCTCCTCTGCGGGACCACTCTCGCGTTTGGCACCTTCTCCTTCGCCAAAGAACCTCTCCGCCTTGGCGAACAGCTCCTCTACGTCAAAATCTCCCTCGTTGCCGTTCTCCTCTATGCTGTCGACCATTCCCTCAATGGCGTCGAGAAACTCCAGAAGTACATCGATAAGCTCAGGCGTCGGCTCCACCTTTCCGCTCCTCACAAGGTCAAAGAGGTTCTCCATCTTGTGGGCAACCTCGCTGAGCTTCATGAAGCTCATCGTGGCGGCTGTGCCCTTTAGCGTGTGAGCATCGCGGAAAATCTGGTCTATCATGGCCTTCTTCTCTTCCTCGCTGCCCCCGTCCCTGACGATTTTCTCCAGCGTTAGTATGGCGTTGCTCAGGCTGTCTATCCTATCCCTCGCGTCGGCGAGGAACTCATCTAGATACTGCGAAAGATCTTCCACCGGCACCACCCCGGTTAACTTTGTTTACTGCCATCACCATCGTCTCTGCAATTTTATCCAGCGGGACGACATGGTCCACCATGCCGGTCTCAATCGCGGCCTTGGGCATGCCGAAGATTATGGAGGTCTCCCTGTCCTGTGCTATCGTGATTCCTCCCTTCTTCTTGATGGCGACTATCCCCTGGGCCCCGTCCTTGCCCATTCCTGTCATGACGATGCCGACTGTCCTGCGCCCGAACACCTCCGCGGCGGTTATCATCATGGGGTCGGCGGCAGGCCGCACGCCGTGTATTTTCGGTTTCTTGTTGAGCGTTATGACGGGCTTTCCGGCCCTCATCTGCACCTCCATATGGTAATCCCCGGGCGCCACGTAGGCCTTCCCTTCCTCTATTGGATCCCCGTCCTCAGCCTCTTTGACCTCTATCTTGCTCAGACCATCGAGTCTCTTCGCAAAGGACTTTGTGAATCCCGGCGGCATGTGTTGGACGAGCAGTATCGCGGCTTTCAGGTTCTCTGGGAATTTTGGAAAGATCCTCAGCAGAGACTGCGGGCCCCCTGTGGAGGACGCTATGGCGACAACGGTCTTTGCCGGGACGCTGGGTTTTCTGGTTTTGATCTTCTGTGCCCTGAGCAGTCTCGTTCTCCTGAGCTCTAGGAACCGTCTTGGAACCCTAGCGGCCTCTTTGATCTTCGCCGTTATCTCATCCCGCATCTCCTTCATGTTGATGGAGATGGAGGAGCTCGGCTTGGGGATGAAGTCTATCGCCCCGTACTCCAAGGCTTTGATGGTGGCCTCGGCGCCCTCCTGGGTCAGGGCGCTCACCATTATGACCGGGAGGGGGGTCTGCTTCATTATAACCCGGAGGGCGTCGAGGCCGTTCATCTTGGGCATTTCAATGTCAAGCGTCACGACGTCCGGCCTGTGGAGCTTTGCTAAGCTGATGGCCTCAATACCATCCCTGGCTTCGCAGCAGACCTCCAGCTCGGGATCCGAATTTATGATGTCTCGGAGTATTTTTCTCATGAACGCGGAGTCGTCGACGACCAGTACCCGGATTTTTCGAGAGGGGGAGCTCAGCGGCATCAAAATCCACCCTCAGCTGGACAGTACTCTGGCTATCTCCTCGAGCACCTTGGGGGCCTGGAACGGCTTGACTATGTACCCTGAAGCCCCTGCCTTGAGGGCCTCCATGACCTTTCCTTCCTGCCCAACCGCGGTGATCATTATTATCTTGGCGTCTGGATCCACCTTCTTTATCTCCTGAACCGCCGTAATGCCGTCCATCTCGGGCATGACGATGTCCATGGTGACCACGTCCGGCTTCAGCTCCTGGTACTTCTGGACCGCCTCGCTGCCGTTGCCTGCCTCCCCAACGACCTGGTGGCCGCCCTGGGTCAGTATCTTCTTCAGCAACATGCGCATGAAAGCGGCATCATCCACCACCAAAACCTTTGCCATGTTTTTTCACCTCCAGATTTTTGCGATAGATCCTTGCAACGAGGTCGTGCAACCTAAACATCTTGGCGGCATTGCCGAGGATCGTCTCGGTCTTGCCGAGTACGAGATACCCGTGATCCTCCAGCGAATCATAAAGTTTAGCGAATATCTCCTCCTGGGCGTCCCTTTTTATGTATATGAGCACGTTGCGGATGAATATAATATCGAACCCCTTCGGGTACGTGGTGCTGAAGAGGTTGAACTGCCGAAACTTGACCAGGCGTTTTATCTTCGGTGAGACCCGGTACCGCTCGTCGCTTACGCGGGTGAAGTACTTCGGTATCATGCTCTTGGGTATCTGCTTCTCAATGACATCCACGGGGTATTCCCCCTTCATGGCCACCGACAGGGCCTCCCTGTCTATGTCCGTCGCCAGTATGCTGACCCGGAATCCGTCGAGGTTTTCGCCCAGCGTCTCGTACAGCGTCATGGCGATCGAGTACGGCTCCTGTCCCGTTGAGCAGGCTGCACTCCATATCTTGAGGGAACTGCTGTGAATCTCCCGCTTGTACTCGACCAGCTCGGGCAAGATTTTCTTTTCGAGGGTTTTCCAGACCACCGGGTCTCTGAAGAACTCAGTGACATTGATGGCCACGGTCAGCAGGAGCTCGTCGAGCTCGCTCCTGTTTGCCTTTATAAGTCTGTAGTACTCGGTGTAGCTTGCGATTCCCAGTTTCCTCATCCTTGCCCGTATACGTCTCACGAGGTACGTGTCCTTGTAGGCGTCACTACTAACTTTGAGGTGGCGGAACAGCTCCCGCTTGATCCTTATATAGCCGGGATCCTTAACATCCATCATCTATCTCACGCATCCGTTGGGGGGTCTCCCAGGTGTTGGACTGGATATTGTAGACTCCACAAAAGCCTTGCGCTTTTGGCATAAAAAATCTTTGTGTGTAGATGGTTGTGTAGGTGCATAGGTATATTGTTACGACTTCCCCGGTTATTATTGTAACGCGTATTAAGGGTTATTACCTACATGCGAAACTCTTTTATCTCCCTGTCTCCATGGTTAAATAGTGCTGCTGGGAGGTGTGGCCAGTGAATCGCATCGTTGCCATAACGGCAGTTGGCTCAATCCCTCTGATAACCCTCGCCGGTACCCTGGTGGCTCCATCCGTGGGTCTCATTCTGGGTCTAGGTGCATCCGCAATCGTTGGCGCGTACGTCTCAAGAACGAGGGATAACTCCCTCCGGATTCTCGGGGCGGTTGAGGACATCTTGGAGGGAAGACATCCCGATGTAAGGGGCATCGATGAGGAAATTGCTGCCCGTCTCATCTCCATCGAACACAAGGCTGAGGCCATAAGAAAACGCAGGGTGACTGTTTCACAGCCCTGTTCCCTCGAGGGGACGGATACCGCCCTGAAAAATCTTGAAGACGCCCGGGAAAAGATCTCCTCCCTCCTCCCCATGCTCGAGATGGATGCCTCGGCGGACCCCGATTCCCTGGCCAGTCTGGTGGAGAGGGAGCGCTCCAGCATCGCCGAGCTGGGGGACTACATCCAGACCCTCACCGCGGGGATAGAGGAGATGAACACGCAGGCCCAGGCGCTGACCGACTACGCCCTCGAAACTGCTGACATGGCCGAGAGGGGCAAGAAGATTTCCGACAACGTTGCCCTAAACGTGGCCAGCATAACCGAGGTTAACCAGGACATGGAGCGGGCGGTCTCCATTCTCGTCGAGCACTCCAAGCGCATCGGGGAGATAGTTGAGGTTATAGGGGGCATCGCTGACCAGACCAACCTTCTGGCACTCAACGCCGCCATTGAGGCCGCCAGGAGCGGGGAGCACGGCAGGGGCTTCGCGGTTGTTGCAGAGAACATCCGTGAGCTCGCCGACCAGTCCAAGAAGTCCACCGACCAGATAACCGAACTCATCAGGGATATGCAGGAGAGCATAGACACCGTCGTCAGCTCCATCAAACAGGAGTTCCGTGTCACGGAGGAAATAAAGGATGCCGTTCAGGAACTCATAGCTGCATTTGACGACATCGCCAGACGCGCCAATGAGACCGCGGGCATGATAAAAGACCTCTCGGACAGCATAGACGGGCAGGCCCAGTCGGTGCAGATGCTCATGGACACCATAGACGGTGTTTACACCATCCAGAACGACATCTCGGACGTGATGCTGCCCCTCGTGGACTTCCTCTCAACGCTCCAGCTGCGTTTGGATGAAATACGAAAGGGTCTTAAGGCCCTTGAGGAATCTATAGACGAATCCAGAACCCTGCTGGAAAACGTTAGGAGTGCCCGGAGGTGAGGTGAATGGCCGAAATTCAGGTAGTGGCTTTTATGGTTGGAAACGAGGAGTTCTGTCTGGATATCTCGAAGGTCAGGGAAATCAAGGAAATGATGCCCATAACGCGCGTGCCCAACTCCCCGGACTTCGTTGAGGGTGTCATAAACCTCCGCGGTCAGATCACCACCGTCGTCAACCTCAAGAAACTCCTCGGGTATTACGACATGGACGAGGACCTTTCCACGAAGAAGATAATCATCGCGGAGGTTAAGGACGAGGTTATCGGCATTATAGTCGACTCCGTCTCGGACGTCATAACCCTGACCGACGACCAGATCGACCAGCCACCCAAGACCCTCACAAGCCGCGTGGACATCCGCTACATAAAGGGCATAGCGAAGATAAACGATGGAGAGAGGCTCCTCATAATGGTCGACCTTGACAAACTCATGGGGGAGGAGTTCTAATCCCGGGACTCACAGCAGGTTCAGCTCTTTCAGCAGGTCTTCGACGTCCCGGTCTTTCGTGTCTTCCGTCTCCTCTTTCTCCGCGCCGAGCTTCAGCATGAGCCTCTGGACCTGCTCCTCCAGCTTCCGCAGCTCCTCGAACTGATGCCGGAGCTTTTCGTAGAATTCTTTCTCGACTGGGGTTACCGGTATCGGCTCCTGAAGTCCCTCCGCTATCCTGTCCAGCTCCCCCGCCAGCTCGTAGACCGCCCGGTGGATGTAAATAAAGCTCTTCTCTGGGTTCAGCTCTTTTTCCCTGCCGTCTCTCACAACCTTCATTGGCAGATCGAGGCGCTTCACGCGGACCACTATCTCGTTGAAAGTTGAGTAAACGCTCTCATCCGGAACCGAGACAACCGCCAGTTTGCGGAGGTTCTTGAGGAGTTCTATGAGGTTCTCTTTCAATCCCCGGAACTCCCTCTGCCCCTGTCCAGTGAGCACGTAGACCTTGGCTATATCCCGCATTGAGAGAAGGGCCCGTTTCGCCTCGGCCATTCCATCCTTGAGCTTCTCCGGTTGAAGCGTCACGGCGGCCGTTATAATCTCCAGGAACTCCTCAACTTCGGACTGCTTCCGCCTCTCGATGACGTCCTCCAGGTGTTCTATCTCCTCCTCAAGCTCCGCCAGAATCTCCCTTTTAAGCTCCTCCTTAAGCTCGTCCTTTGTGGCCATCACCGCGTCTTCCAGCTCCTCCACCCTGCGCCCCGTTCTGTCCAGCTCCCTCTTCAGGCTGCCGATTTCGTAGTCCACCTTGGTTTCGAGTTTCTGGAGGTCCCTGAGCCCCTTTTCCACTCCCTTGAGCTTCTTTTGGAGTTCGTTCAGCTTCTGGATGAGCTCCCCGCGTACGTCCTCCTCCCCGGAAGAAACGTTGGTCCGGACCTCCCGGATCTCCGATTCAAGCTCCTCTTTGAGCTTTGAGAATTTTGACTCCAGCTCCCCGAGTTCTTCCTTCAGCTCGAAGTGCCTGGCCAGAACTTTGCTGGTGACGTCTTTGACGTAATACGCCAGAACCACTGCGACCGCCGCGGTGATTGTCACTTCGACCAGCATTACTCTCACCTGACTTCAACGTACTCCAATTTGTTTCGATGGTATTTAAGATTTTATGAATGTTCTCCGGCTGGAGGGGGCGAAAGCCTTTGTCGTGATTATCATATATTGGATAATTTTCAAACAATTGGATTCTTCGTCCGTCGGCCCGATTTATACAATTTTTGGGTGGGGATTCTACAAATGGGGCAAATTTACGCGGAATTATTCCCAGAGACAAACCAAAAACGTTATATATTCTACAACCATATCTAAGGTATGGGGCTACAACCATACCCTGCACATGGAGGCATTGACATCCAGGATGGGTTTCAGTGGCTGTCCTTGCTATAATCACAGTGATTGATCTTGGAACCACTGACTTTGGGAGGGGGGAGTATGGACACAGTAATCGTGGACCCGCAGGTGTTGCGCTCCCTTCATCGTAGCGAACTCAGGAAGAAGATACTGATGTACCTGAGCGAAATATACCCGTCAGCGACGTACCTTTCTGAGATCGCCAGGGTCGTCAGTTCTGATCCATCCAACGTTAGGGGAGCACTGGTTGGTTTGGGCAACAGGTACAACGGAGAGAGTTCCCTTGTTTACCTGGGTCTTGTGGAGGAAGTCTCAAACAATGGCTTCAAGTACTACCGTCTGACGGACTACGGTAAAAAGGTCGTGGATTATCTTAAGGAGTACTACCGCTACTACCGGAGGTTCATGTGAGGTGTGGTGCCATGAATCCCGCCGATATCGTCGATGCCAACATCGAGCAGATGGTCAAGTTTTCCGTGCTCCAGATAATTGGACTCGGAACAAAGCACGGCATATTTCCTCTGCTCTCCAGGGCCCCAACGGTGCAGGAGCTGGTTGACCGTGTGGGCCTGCCCAACAGGCGCCTTCTTCTGGACTTTATCGACACGCTGGAGCGCCTGGGAATAGTGGCCGAGAAGGACGGCAGGCTTCACCTCAACGGCTTTACGTACACCGTGCATGTCCCAGGGGAGAGGTACGACCTCCTGATTCATGACTGGGTGCCCGTTCTGGAGGAGATATACCGCATGGTTGACTACGCGTTCATAACCCCCGTCCATCCGCACGTTCTCATGGACTTCGATAAGGACGCCGACTTCTGGGACATGCGCATGAGCACCCGTTTCTCCGCGGTGTACCGCAACGCCATGGCCCAGGCCGCGGGCCTAAGGCCGGGTATGCACGTACTCGACATCGGTTGCGGCTCGGTGTCTCCTGTCCAGTTCGCCGAGATGATAGGCTACAATGGCTTCTATCTAGGAATCGACTACTCTCCGGCGCTTCTGGAGATAGCGAGGGCCAGGGTGGAGATGAAAAACCTGCCCGTTGAGCTGAAGGAGATGGACGCGAAGCTCATCCGTCCGGTTAACGAGTACGACGTGGTCCTCATGAGTTTCGTCCTTGAGTATGCCAAGGACAGGGAGAGGGTTCTCAGGGGTGCCCTTGAGACGCTCAAGTCCGGTGGGAAGATGGTGGTGCTTGAGCCGTTCAGGGACGCCTTTGCCCACATTCAGGCCCTCGAGTTCTTCGAGAGCCTCAACAAGGACTTCATTGGCTTCCCCTCCGCGGGGGAGATTAGGGACGTTATCCTGGAAGAGGGCTTCGACGTCGAGATAACCCGGCCCGCCAGGAGCATAATGGTAGTTAAGAAGATGTGACCCCCGGGCCTTTCTTTTCTCGCTCTTTATGTCCCCCGTTGAATATTGATCCCCTGCAAATTCCCAGTTAGCGCCCTCTTCCGGAATACCCCTCAAGTTTTCCGCGCCCCCGGACGCTGTTTTAAGCACCTACATATGCACCTACACAACCACCTACACTACTAAAAACAAAAAAGGGCTTTATATTGGGCCAACGTAATCTCCAGCGCAAAGAACCCCCAGGGGGTGCATGGAAAATGAAGGCCAGGACACGGAAAGGTGCTGTGGGTATTGGAACCCTGATTGTGTTCATAGCCATGGTGCTGGTTGCCGCTGTTGCGGCGGCCGTGCTGATTAACACGAGTGGCTTCCTGCAGCAGAAGGCTTCCAGCACGGGCAGGGAGACCACTCAGGAAGTCGCCAGCGGAATACAGGTCGAGAGGGTTGTTGGTAAGGCCAACAGCCTTCCGAGCAGCCAGTACATCCAGCAGCTTGCCGTCTACGTCAGCCCGAACGCCGGAAGCTCGGGAATCGACCTCAGCAACACCAAGATAATCCTCAGGAGCGAGAGCACTGAGGCCGTTCTTAAGTACGACGCTTCTGCCACCAACAAAGCCTTCACTGACGCTGTTGTCAGTGATATATTCAAGGTTCAGACTGGGAACACAACCACTTGGACTGACAGTGACAGTGACGGTGTTGACGACAACACCAACGCCCTCGCCGCCTGGAGGTACCTCGACCAGTCCACCAGCGAGTTCGGTATCGTTGTCCTTCAGGATGCCGACGGCAGCCTTACTGCTGCTCACCCAACGCTCAACAAGGGAGACCTCGTCATCCTGACGGTTCTCGTTGGAAACCTTGACGTTGACAACACGGACTCTGACAACAATGTTACCACAGGTACCGAGAGTGGCGTCTTCGGTTCAGGAATAGCCCCAGGCAAGAAGATCACCGGCGAGATAGTTCCGGAGTTCGGTGCCCCTGGCGTCATCGAGTTCACCACTCCCAGCACCTACACCGACGCCGTTATGGAACTCCAGTGATGTCTTTTCCTTTCCACTTATTGAGGAGGTGAGAGGCTATGTTTAAGAGGCTGAGGAAGAGGGGTGCTGTGGGTATTGGAACCCTGATTGTGTTCATAGCCATGGTGCTGGTTGCCGCTGTTGCGGCGGCCGTGCTGATTAACACGAGTGGCTTCCTGCAGCAGAAGGCTTCCAGCACGGGCAGGGAGACCACTCAGGAAGTCGCCAGCGGAATACAGGTCGAGAGGATAGTCGGTAAGACTGACACCAACAAGGAGTACATCCAGCAGCTTGCCGTCTACGTTGGCCCCAACGCTGGGTCAGCTGGCCTTGACCTTAGGAAGACTAAGATAATCATCAGCGACGGTAGCCAGCAGGCCGTTTTGAACTACAAGGTTGGTGACAACGTTCTCACTATAGACAACGAAAGCACGGATTCAGATTCAAAGACTATCTCAATATCTGGATCTGGCTCTCTCACGTTCGGCTTTGAGAACAGTAGTTCAGCTGCCAATGTTACCATAAGCGACGGAACCACTCCCTTAAAGTTTGCACTCGGCAGTCCGGATACTACCAACTCTCCTAACTGGACTGGAACCATCACTATCTATGCGGATGATAGGACCGTACTCGACTTCGGAACCACCGGAAAGCTCGTGCTGAACGGAGGATCAAACACAATAAATGTCATCGCCAACGACACCGACGCTAACAACATTGTGGATCAGCTTACCCTTACAGACGCTGAGGGCAACAGCATAACTGTTAACACTGGATCCGCTTATTCCGTGACTATCTATGATTCCGCATACACACCAACCTCTGCTCTGGCAGGGGGCATATTCGAGAGTTCGAAGAACGCATGGCTCCTCCTTGGCGCTGCCACTGACTACGGTATCATCGTCGTCCAGGATGCCGACAACAGCGTCCAGGCACTCTATCCGACCCTCAACAAGGGCGACCTCGTTGCACTGACCTTTAACGTCGGAAACGGTGGGGGAACTGCTATCTTTGGTCAGGGCATCCAGCCGAGGACCAAGATCACCGGCAAGGTCGTTCCGGAGTTCGGCGCCCCGGGCGTCATCGAGTTCACCACGCCGACCAGCTACACAGACGAGATCGTGGAGCTCCAGTGATGTCCTTTCCAAATTTTTGAGGAGGTGGTGTGAATGTTCGGTAAGAAGAAGCGCGGTGCGGTTGGTATCGGAACCCTGATAGTATTCATCGCCATGGTGCTCGTTGCCGCGGTAGCCGCGGCAGTGCTCATCAACACCAGCGGCTACCTCCAGCAGAAGAGCCAGGCCACCGGAAGGCAGACCACCCAGGAGGTCGCGAGCGGAATAAAGGTCACCAGCGTCGTTGGATACGCTCCTGAGATTACTACTGGTGTCTATGACAACATGATGAGGCTTGCCGTTTACGTCAGCCCGAACGCGGGCAGTGACGGCATAGACCTTAGAAAGGTTAAGATAGTCCTCAGTGACGGCAACAAGGAGGCCACCCTAGAGTGGGCCAACCCTGCTGACTACTCCAACGCATACACCAATGAGCCAGTCAGTGATGTATTCGCGGATTCGATTGGAACTACTAACGTTTTCCAGTGGAGCAATATCGACGATACTCACTTTGGCATCATAGTCATCCAGGACGATGATGGAAGCGTACAGAAGAGCTACCCAACCCTCAGCAAGGGCGACCTTGTTGTCCTTGCCGTCAGGACTGGAGCAGTCTTTGACAACGATGGGGATGGCACTTACGACGAGCAGAATGTTGATGGTATCGCTCCCAACACTAAGATCACCGGCCAGGTCGTTCCGGAGTTCGGCGCCCCGGGCGTCATCGAGTTCACCACTCCCAGCACCTACACCCAGAGCGTCATGGAGCTCCAGTGAAGCCCAGCGCTTCTCCTTCCCTTTCGTTCTTTGAAAATTTTCAGGGGGTGATACGTTGAGGAGGGGAGCAATAGGCATCGGCACGCTCATCGTCTTCATAGCAATGGTGCTGGTAGCGGCAGTGGCGGCAGGGGTCATCATCGGCACCGCCGGCTACCTCGAGCAGAAGGCCCAGGCGGCCGGGAGGCAGACCACCCAGGAGGTCGCGAGCGGGCTTAAGGTCATCAACATCTACGGCTACACCAACGCGACCCCGCCGAGCAAGGGGACGATAAGCAGGATGGCGGTATTCATAGCCCCCAACTCCGGGAGTGAGGGTATAGACCTCAGCAACGTTAAGATAGTCCTCAGCGACGGCGCCAAGCTCGTGGTGTACAACTACAGCGGTATACTCTACAAGGGTGTCGTCGATGACCTCTTCAACAGCACGGAGATATCGAGCAAAATCTGGGACAACACCACCTTCACCGATACGAACTTCGCCATAGTCGTCATCCACGACGGCGCGAGCGAGATGGACGTGAACCACCCGAACCTCGAGTGGGGCGACATGGTGGCACTCCTCGTGAAGACCACAGTATTTAAGGCCGAGAACGGAGAGAAGGGAATAGGGCCAGCCACCAAGATGGTCGGCAAGGTCATCCCCGAGGTAGGTTCCGCGGGAGTTATAGACTTCACGACCCCCGCGACGTATAACTACAACGTGATGGTGCTCCAGTGAGGTGAGAACATGAGGCGCGGTGCCATCGGTATTGGAACGCTCATCGTCTTCATCGCGATGGTGCTGGTAGCTGCAGTGGCCGCGGGAGTGCTCATCAGCACCAGCGGCTACCTCCAGCAGAAGGCCATGGCCACCGGCAGGCAGACCACCCAGGAGGTCGCGAGCGGAATAAAGGTGATGAACATCTACGGCTACACCCCGGCCGACCCGCCCGGAAGCGGCAAGATAACCAGGATGGTGATCTACGTTTCCCCGAACGCCGGCAGCGGCGGCATAGACCTCGCCCATGTCAAGGTCGTCCTCAGCGACGGCAAGAGAATGGCGGTCTACAGGTACTACGACCCCGACCAGGACTCGGGATTGCAGGCGGACTACTTCCTCTACTCCGGCGACGTCAGCAACGTGGTCCCTGACGTTGGGGAGAACCCCACAACCGGTGCCGTGGACGTCAGCTCCTACACCCCGGCAACCGCCGGTGACATACCGACTCTCTGGAAGAACCTTTACTACTATATGAACCAGAGTACCCCCAAGATGCTCTTCGGCATCGTCGTCGTCGCTGACGCCGACGGGAGCCTGAGCGGGAGCAAGGAACACCCCAGCCTCAGCTGGGGTGACATAGCGGGCATAACCCTTTGGACGATACCCTTTGACGATGATGACAACCCTGCCACCGGCTACGGCATCGGCCCCGGCACCAAGGTCACGGGCAAGGTCATACCCGAGAACGGTGCGGGTGGGGTCATAGACTTCACCTCGCCGAGCACGTACACCGACAACCTGATGGAGCTTCAGTGAGGGGGTGGCGTAGGTGGCGCTGGATTTCCTTTCGTCATTATTCAAGAAAAAGCCCAAGGAGGAGGCCACCCCTGAGGCAGTGGAGCCCGTCTTTGAGGAGGAGCTTGAGGAGCGCGTGGAGAACAGGGAGGAGAACGAGCAGCTGACCCAGGTGCTGGAGCGCGTCAACGAGATCGAGAACGACATCCCGAGGATAAAGATAAGCATCGACACCCTCAAGAAGCAGATTCAGGAGCTCCGCGACGACATCGACAGGCTCGATAAGACCATCAAGGACGTCATGATGCTCTACGAGGTCATCAGCCAGGAGATAAACCCCTTCAAGGAGCAGATGGGTCAGGAGAACCCGCTCACCAGTGAGATTCAGGACCTCAGAAAGGAACTGGAAGACTTAAAGCTGGAGATAGCGCAGTTGAAGAACGACATTAAGGTGCTCGCCGGTTACGGTGTTGACCTTGACTCGATAATCTACGAGGTGCTCGCGGAGGTGTGAGGCGTGGAGATGACAAGGCTGGTCACGGAGGCCGACATAAACGCCAAGCTCGCGGAGCTCAAGGGCAGGGTTCCAACGGTGGTCATCAACGACCTCAGGGAGAAGCTCATCGCCAGGAAGGAGAATCTGACCTACGACCAGCTCGACAAGATCGTTCAGAAGGTGCTCGACACCTACGGAAGTCAGGCGGCCAAATACGAGCAGCTCAACAAACGCGTCGATGAGCTGGGCAAGAGGCTCACCGACCTCGGCCTCCAGCTTGGAAGGCTCGTTGAGGCTCTGGAGTCGGCCAAGTTTGACGTCCAGGAGAAGAAGGCCGAAACGGTCTCCAGGAAGGTTGAGGAAGTTCACGAGAAGATCGAGAAGCTCGAGGGGCTTCTCGAAGAGGAGGAGAAGGAGGAGGTTCCGGAGGAGCTGACCCAGAAGCTCGACGAGCTTCAGGAGAAGGTTGAGGAGATAGCCGAGAAGGTGGAGGCACAGACCGCCGCCGAAAAGCTCGAAGAAGCCCAGGAGAAGCTTGAGGAGCTTCAGGAGAAGATAGCGGCCGGAGAAGCCGTTTCGGAAGAGGAGCTCAGGGCCGCTGAGGAGGCCGTCGCGGAGGCCGAAA
>NZ_LLYW01000039.1 GCF_001484195.1 Thermococcus celericrescens | reverse complement strand
TATCGGGGCGAGGACGGCTATGAGTATCGCAGTCAGAACGTTGCCGGCGTCATCCTCATCCCTGCCGAAGCCGCCGAAGATGGCTATCCACCGGGCCCAGTAGGCGAGCTGGACGATGGCACCTGCCAGGGCCGCCGCGAACGTTCCGATGAGCATGTCCCTGTTCTTTATGTGGGTTAGTTCATGACCTATAACACCCTCAAGCTCATCCCTGTCAAGGATTCTGAGCAGACCCGTGGTCACGGCAACGACCGCGTGCTTTGGATCCCTTCCGGTGGCGAACGCGTTTGGTGTCTCGCTGGGGATTATGGCTACCCTTGGCATCGGCAGGCCCGCGTTCTCGGCGAGCTTTCTTACTATGGCGTAGAGCTCCGGGGCCTCGAACTCGTCAACTATCCTCGCGCGGTACCAGCTCAGGACGATTCTATCGCTGTACCAGTAGGTTATGAAGTTGAAGACCATTGAGAACAGAAACATCATGAAAGCCACGTTGGGGCCTCCAAAGGCGTAGCCGATGGCCATCAGTAACCCGGTCAGCACGGCCATCAGCAGACCAGTTCTGAACCACAGACCAAGCCCCATACTCTCACCTCCGGTGAACTCTCACTCCCATAAGGATAGATGGATTCCAAAATAAAACCTTTTGGTACAAGATTGAGTATAAGGAAAGAGAATAGAGGGCATCACATGCCCATGTCCATGCCGCCCATTCCACCCATGCCGCCGGGCATTCCACCCTGGCCGCCTTCGGGCTTGCTTATCTTGGCGGCGATGACGTCGTCGATCCTGAGGATCATTATGGCAGCCTCGCTGGCGCTCTTGATGGCCTGCTTCTTGACGCGGAGCGGCTCGATGATGCCCTTGGCGAGCATGTCGGCCGGCTCTCCCTCAAAGATGTCGATGCCTATGGCCCTGCCCCTGTTCTTGTGCTCGCTGATTACCTTGACGAGCATCTCGACGGTGTCGAGGCCAGCATTTTCTGCGAGGGTCTTCGGGATTATCTTGAGGGCATCGGCGAAGTTCTCGATGGCGAGAGCCTCCTTGCCGCCAACCTGCTTGGCGTACTCGTCGAGCTTGATGCTGAGCTCTATCTCGCCAGCACCTCCGGCCGGAAGGACGTAGCCATCTTCCATGACGTCCTTGACAACCTTGATGGCGTCCTCAAGGGCGCGCTCAACCTCGTCGATGACGTGCTCGGTGCCGCCCCTGATGAGTATCGTGACGGCCTTCGGGTTCTTGCAGCCCTCGACGAAGATCATGCTCTCGCCGGCAATCTTGCGCTCCTCAACGAGGTCGGCGTGGCCGAGGTCCTCGGCGGTGAGGTCCTTAACGTTGGTAACGACCTTGGCGCCAGTAGCTTTCGCGAGCTTCTCCATGTCGCTCTTCTTAACGCGCCTGACGGCGAGGATGCCGTACTTGGCGAGGTAGTGCTGGGCGAGGTCGTCGATGCCCTTCTGGACGAAGAGAACGTTCGCACCGGTGGCGGCGATCTGGTCGACCATCTCCTTGAGCATCTTCTCCTCCTGCTCAAGGAAGCTCATGAGCTGGTCGGGGCTGGTGATGTTTATCTTCGCGTCGGTCTCGGTCTTCTTGACCTCAAGGGCCTCATTGATGAGAGCGATCTTGGCACCCTCAACCCTCTTTGGCATCCTGGGGTGGACGCGCTCCTTGTCGATGACGACACCGCGAACGAGCTCGCTCTCCTCGACGCTCTCGCCGGCCTTCTTCTCAATCTTGATGTTGTCGATGTCCACGGCGAACTTTCCGTCCTTCTTCTCGGCGACCTGCCTGACGGCATCAACGGCAAGCCTGGCGAAGAGCTCCTTGTGGCTCTCGGCGTTCTTGCCGGTTATCGAGGTCATGGCTATCCTCATGAGGGTCTCTTCGTCATCCGGGGTGACCTCTATGGCGATGTCCTCGAGTATCTCCTGGGCCTTCTCGGCGGCCATGGTGTAACCCTTAACGATGATGCTGGGGTGGATGTTCTGGTCGAGTAATTCTTCAGCCTTCCTGAGAAGCTCGCCAGCGATGACAACGGCGGTAGTGGTTCCATCACCGGCCTCCTTATCCTGGGTCTTAGCAACCTCAACCATCATCTTCGCGGCTGGGTGCTGAAGGTCTATCCTGTCGAGGATCGTGGCTCCATCGTTGGTGACAACAACGTCACCGAGGCTGTCCACGAGCATCTTGTCCATGCCCTTCGGGCCGAGGGTCGTTCTAACAGTCTCCGCGATTATCCTCGCGGCGAGAATGTTGAGCCTCTGGGCGTCCCTTCCAACGTACCTCTGAGTCCCCTCAGGCAGAATAACAACCGGCTGTCCGCTAAGCTGTGCCATTTGACATTCCTCCTATCAGATTCCTTTTTGCAAAAACGCTTCGTCAGCACTGCATATAAGTTTTTGGGTCAAAAATTTCAATTAATGCGATAAATTTTGGAAAAATGACAAAAATTTCTCCTAGAAATGGGGGAAAGGCCTAAAACCCCAGCGCACAACTGGGAGCGGGTGGATGAGGTGAGGATGATAAAGCAGGGCGCGGAGGCCAAGATATACATCTCTGAATTCGGCGAGTATTTCGGGGCGGAACTCATTCCCGGCGAAACGGTAATCGTCAAGCACAGGATTCCAAAGCGCTACCGCATAAGGGAGATCGATGAGAAGCTGAGGAAGGAGAGAACGGTTAGAGAGGCAAGGGTTCTTCACCGGGCCAAAGAGTTCGGTGTGAACTGTCCCCACGTTTACGAGGTCAATCTGAGGGACATGGTAATTGCGATGGAGTTCATCGGCGGGGAGAGACTGAAGGAGCACCTCGAGGAGATTCCAATAGAGAAAAGGCTTCCCCTCTGCCGCGAGATTGGAAGACAGATTGGAAAGCTTCACGAGGCGGGCATAGTGCACGGTGACCTGACGACCTCCAACATGATACTCCGGGAGGGAAAGGTTTACCTGATAGATTTTGGCCTGGCGGACTTTGACCCCACCCTGGAGGCCCAGGGCGTCGACCTGCACCTCCTCAAACGCGCCATGGAGAGCACCCACTACACCTGGTTCGAGAGGGGGTTTGAGGCGGTTCTGGAGGGCTACGCCGAGGTCAGGGGTGAGGAGAAGGCCGAGGAAATAAAGGCGAAGATAGAAGAAATCGAGAGCAGGGGAAGATACAGAGAGCGGAGCTGGGTGGACTGACTCACCATCGGTGGTCCTACAATATTTGGGTGTCACTCGAAGAACGTGCCTGGAACGACCCACTTAAGAACGAGAAAAGGGCGAGTTTTCGGGAGAAAAATGTAGGAGATGCAATCAAAAGATAGAAAAATCAGACCTTGAACTTGTTGGTAACTTCCACGAGCTCCTGCACAACCCGCTCAAAGTCGGTGATGGCCACCTTGACCTCCTCAAGTGCGGAGGTCTGCTCCTCCGCAGCGGCACTGACCTCTTCAGCCGCCGCGGTTGTCTCCTCTGCACTGGCGGCGAGGTTCTCCAGGAAGCGCAGGCCCTCGTCTATCTTTTCGCCCTCTTCGAGCACCTTGCTCTTGAGCTCGTTGGCCTTAACCTCCATCTCGGCCATCAGTTCGGCTATGTGGGTGAGGTACGAAACGCTCTCCTTGAGAACCTCCGTTGAGTTGGAGACAGTTTCCACGCTCTTGCCCGTGACCTCCACGCTCTCCTGTATCTTCTCCATAATCTGGCTCACAATGTTGCGTATGTCGTCGGCGGCGTTCTTGCTCTCCTCTGCGAGGTTCCTAATCTCCTCGGCGACAACTGCGAAGCCCTTTCCTGCCTCGCCGGCGCGGGCGGCTTCAATTGCCGCGTTTAACGCCAGGAGGTTGGTCTGCTCGGCAATGCCCGTGATAACGTTGGTGATGTTGGCGATGTTCTTACCCATCTCAGCGACGCCCTTGACGGTCTCCTCTATCATAAGCATCATATTCCTTATCTCCTCGATCTGGCCCACGGCCTCCTGTCCCTTCTGGCCGCCCTCGCGGGCAAGGCTGACGACATCCCCCATGGAGCGCTCAAAGTCCTCCATGGTGCTTATGGTCTCCTTGCCTATTTCATCGATGTAGCGCATGGTCTCCGTCATGTGGTTGATGTTCTCCTGCTCGCGCTGGGCCTCTATGCTCACCTGGTTGATGGCCTCGGCAACCTGCTGGATGGCCTCACTTATCTGCTCGACGTTTTCACGGACGAGCTGGCTGCGCTCTCCAACAACCCCCGCGGCCTCCTGAATCTCTATCACCATGTCCCTGAGGTTCCTGCGCATCTTCTCGATCGCGTGGCGGATATCCTCCAAGTGCCCCGTAAGTTCAACGTCCTCCACCGAGAGGTCGCCCCCAGCAATCCTGTCGAGTATGCGGACAATAGCGTCGATCTGTGCCTCTATCTCCCGCTTGTATTTCATAACATCGGGAGGTATTTCCTTCTCCTTCGTGACACTGCTCGTGATCGCAAATGCCACCAGTACCCCCACGGCACCTCCAACCAGTCCGGCCAGGGGGCCGAAGACTGCGGAAGGCACCAGCGTGAAGATAAATGCCACAACCGGGGACAGTATCACTGCGGTTTTCTTGTCCATGGACACCCCTCCGGGGAAAATAAGTCGCGGGGCTACTTAAATGTTTCTAATGTGTAGAAGTAATAACCTGACTTTCTACGGGTTTAGTAACCACCTACACAGGGACCTACACACTGCAGTCTCCAGGGAGCACGATGCGGCTAGGAACGTCCAAACGCCCTCAGGACCCTCTCGAAAATTTCCCGTTCCTTCCCGCGCTTTCTTCTCGCAAGGCTCTCGACTATCAGCTCTGGCGTGCTTCTGCCAAGTTTCCCAAAGACGGGTTGCCTGTCGACGATGAGGTTGAGCTTTTCGTCAAGGCCCCTGGCCTCTATCCCGTCGACCCTGGCAAAGGGAAGTTCCTTCCTCAGGTCCTCCCCAAGGTGAGACACGATAACAACGTAAAAGCCCTTCTCGTGGGCTATTTGGAGAAGCTCGCCGATTATCCTAACCGCCGCACCGGGTTCGGTTATAGCCTCAAACTCGTCTATGAGAATGAGCTTCCTGCCGGAGCCCTTAAGCGCCCTCACGAAGGAGCGCAGGGCCGTCTCAAAAGCACCGGCGCCGTAGGTACTCCTCTTCCTTCTGAAGAAGAACAGCTCATCGAGGGGCTCGACCCAGGCCTTCTCCGCCGGAACCGGAAGTCCCATATGGGTGAGAACCGTTATCTGGGTCATAAGTTCTAAAAGGCTGGTCTTTCCGCCGCTGTTGGCGCCTGTTAGTATGACCACCCTCTCATTGTGGATAATATCCGAGTCCGGGACGCCGAAGTTTTCGGGTTTTTCTCCCACGACGTAGCTCACAGGCTGCGGACTCTCGATGAAAAGGTGTCTCCCATTGATAAACGCGATTCCACCGTTCTGAAGTTCCGGGAAAGAGAAGCCCTCGGTGAATTCCTTGATGGCCTGAAGGAAATCGAGTTCGTTAACCCTGGCCAGCTCCTCCCGGAGAACGGGGAGCAGGGGACGCACATTCTCAAGGATTTCCCGGCTCTTGAGGTACAGCTCAACCTTAAGCTCTCTTTCCAGTTCCTCACGGAGCATTTCGACACTTTCCGGGGGAACCGCCACGGGATACAGTTCTTCCCGGGAGAAGAGCTCAACGGCAACACCAAGCTTCTCGCTCAGCTCGTCCTCAGCCTCATTGATCAGATCGAGGATTTCTCCCTCGACCTTGCCGAAGTGTCTGAATATTGCCTCGTAGTTCCCGGCTTTAAGCTCGCCGAGGAAATCCAGCAGCTCCTTCCCGCTCAGAGTCAGGCTGAACTTTTCCAGTTTCTCGGATATCCTCTCGTTCAGCTCGCGCTCTTTCGCGGCTACCAGCTCCTCAAGACCGTCGAGGAGTTTCCGCTTTTTCATAACCTCCCCAAGCTCGTCCAGCTTTCGGAGGATTTCCGAGGCGACACTACCCTCGCCGGTTAGCTCGCCGATTCTGGCGAGGGCATTAAGAGTTTCCCGGTTCTCCCAGAGGGGCATGATGTAGAGCTCCGGCGCTATCTGGGAGGGGACAAGTTCAACGTCGATGCCGTAGCCGACCGTGCTGAGAACCAGAGAATAATCTTCGGAATCCTCCAGGCTCGTTGAGACCTCGCAGAGACCCAGGTTCAGTGCCCTTTCGAGCTCGCCCTCGTCAACTATCAGAATCCTGTCGTGGAGGTAGTTCCGGCGGAATTTGATTGGCCGGACCCTGGCAATCTGTCCCTTCAACTCAGGACGTAACCTTGGAAGGCTTCGGCGGAAATAAGTCTGCCTGCGGAGGATTTCCTCGCGATCGGAGGTGGGTTCAAACCTATCCAGCATGGAAGAACTCCCAGGGAGGACTAACCTCCTCCTTATCTCCTCCCGGATTGAGCGGTAGACCGCTTTGGCCTCGGGGTTCAGCTTGAGCGTCATCGCTTAGGGAATGTTTTAGGGGGCTAAAAAAGTTACCTTTTCCTCGGCAAAAACTCACCTCTGGTACCACTGGCGCGAATTATGTTTTCCTGTGCCGCTCGTACCAGCCCCACTCCTTCTTGGAACCGAAGGCCCGGACTCCCCTCTCGACCAAGGTTATCCTGAGCTCCTTGGCCATCTCGTGGGTTATCTCACCGCGCTCCTCCATCCAGTTTATTATCTCAAGCGCCTCGTCATCCGTACTGCATCTCCTGAGGAAATCGATAACCGTGGGGTTGTAGCCGGAGAAGTCCATCTCCTCCCTCTCGGCGGACTCCTCCCCCTCGCCGGTGCGGTAGGCCTCTATCGGAACGCCCTCCCCCTCGAGCTCCCTCGCAAGGGCCGGGAAGGTCCGTTCAAAATCCTCCTTCTCGTACTCCTGCCATGCGAAGTCGTCCGCGGGTTTCTTCGTTTTCTTTTCGTCCATTCTTCACACCAGACTCGGTTTTGGGACCAGGGGTTTATAAATGATGAGTAGAATCCACCCACCATGAGAGGGTCGTACTTTCTCGTCGTCCTGCTGGAAAACGATAAAACCGTCAGAACCAAGGGGCGGGAGTTCCATCTAAGGAAGGGTCACTACGTGTACGTCGGCTCGGCGATGAACTCCCTCGAAAAACGCGTTGCCCGGCACTTCAGCGGGGAAAAGAGGCTCCACTGGCATATAGACTTCCTCCTGAAGGAGGCAAAGCTCCTGAGGGCGTATCTCATCCCCAGTGAGGAGCGGTTGGAGGAAAAGCTCTCGCTGGGGGTGGCAAAGTACGGGGAGCCCGTCGAGGGATTCGGCGCGGGGGACGTCAGGGTCAGCACCAACCTCTACCGCTTCGAAGGGGAACCCGATGGGGCTCTCACTGCCATTCTAAGCGGACTCGGGCTGGAGTGGAAAAGGGTTAAAAGCAGGGAGGAAGTTATAGGGTTCGGTGAGAGAAAATGAGACTCCAGCTCGGAAAGGTCGAGACGTACATTCACGAGAAGATTGAGACCGAAAAGCTTCACTTCGTTCTCCTTGATCCTGATGACGTGACGCCCGAGGAAGCCGCCAGGATAGCGAAGATGAGCGAGGAGATAGGGGTAGATGCCATAATGATAGGCGGCTCGACGGGGGCGGAGGGGGATGTCCTCGACGGCGTTGTGAGGGCGATAAAGGAGTCCTCCAGCCTGCCGACGATACTGTTCCCCGGCTCCCATGGGGGGATAAGCAGGTACGCTGATTCGATATTCTTCATGAGCCTGCTCAATTCGACCAACCCCTTCTTCATCACGGGCTCCCAGGCCCTGGGGGCGTTCACGGTCAAGCGCTACGGCATAGAACCGATACCAATGGCGTACCTCATAGTCGAGCCGGGAGAGACCGTCGGCTGGATCGGCGATGCCAAGCC
>NZ_LLYW01000038.1 GCF_001484195.1 Thermococcus celericrescens | reverse complement strand
GCCAGCACCTCCATGGCGCCGACGACCTCGTCCCTCGGAACGTCCAGCTCCCGGGCTATCCTGTCTATGCTCCTCCCTTCCTCCAGCAGTTCTAGGATCCTCTCCAGCATTCCAACACCTCAGTAGCCCAGCGCTGTCCCCACGTTCCATATCAGGATTCCAACGAGCGACGCGAGGCTGATCATGTAAACCACCGTGAAGGTGGCCCATTTCCAGTTGCTCTCGGCTCTAATGGCGCCTATCGTGGCTATGCACGGGACGTAGAGGGTGGTGACCATGCCAAGCACGTAGGCCTGGAGCGGTGTCATTGCTCCCACTATGGCCTCCTCGCTTCCGTAGATTATTCCGTAGGTCGATATGACGTTCTCCTTGGCGATTATCCCGAACAGCAGGCTAACCGCCGCCTTCCAGTCGAGGCCCATGAGACGCATGTACGGCTCGAAAAACATACCGAGCCTCTCCGCGTAGCTTCCCCCGGTGCCCATCTGCACGGGATAGCTGCTGAGGTACCAGATGGCCATCGATCCGAGCAGGATTATGGTTCCCGCCTTCTTTATGAACTCCTTGCTCCTCTCCCACGAGTGGAGCGTCACCGTCTTCCACGACGGGATGAGGTACTCCGGTAGCTCGATGATGAACGGGCTCTCCTCGCCCCTGATAACAAACCTGCTCAGGAGCCAGGCCACGAGGAGGGCAAGCAGCACCGCCGTGGCGTAGATGCTCACCGCGACGAGCGCCTGGTGACTGGCGAAGAAAGCCCCCGCCAGGAAGCTTATGACGCTCAGCCTGGCGCTACAGGGTATCAGCGGGTTGACGAGCATGGTCAGCAGTCTGTCCCTCTCGTCATCGAGCGTTCTGGTGGCCATCACGGCAGGGACGTTGCATCCGAAGGCGAGCACCAGCGGGATGAAGCTCTTGCCCGGCAGGCCGAACTTTCTCATTATGCGCTCCATGACCACAGCCGCCCTGGCCATGTATCCAACGTCCTCGAGGACGGAGAGGGCCAGGAACAGCAGGAAGACGAGCGGGAAGAAGCTGAGCACGGAACCAACGCCCGCTATGATTCCATCGACCAGGAGTCCCCTCAGAGCCTCGTTTGCTATATGCGGCGCGAGCCATTCCCCGAAAGCCGTGAAAGCATCGTCGAGGTATCCCTGGAGGGGCAGCCCGACGGCAAACACGAATTTGAACATGAGGTAGAAGACGCCAAAGAGTATGAGGAGGCCGTAGACGGGGTGGGTGAGGAACCTGTCGAGCTGGTCGCTGAAGCTCTCGCCTTCCACCTTTGTGTACCGCACAAAGCGGTGCATGAGCCTGTCGATGAACTCGTACTTCTGGCTGGCTATTATAAGGTCCATCGCGCGCTTGTAGCGCTCTTCAACCTCCGCTATGTGCCCCATGATCTCGTCGAGCTTCTCACTCCCGAGGTGCCGGAGGATGAGCTTTATGACCCCATCGTCGCGCTGAAGGAGCTTTATCGCAAGCCAGCGGAGGTTGTACTCCTCCCCCAGTTCGGTGCCCTTGAGAACTGCCATTATGTGCTCTATCTCCCTCTCGACCTCCGGGTCGTACTGGGGGATCACGGGCCTCTCCTTCAGCATCCCGTTGGCCATCAGGTGTATCTTCTCCTTCAGCTCGTCGAGGCCGGCGCCTTCCTTTGCGCTCATCGCCACGATGGGAACACCGAGAACCTCCTCCATCCTCTTCACGTTTATCTCGATACCGTGCTTCTCGGCCAGGTCTATCTTGTTGAGGGCTATGATAACGTTGTTGAGGCCCATCTCCAGTATCTCCATGGCGAGGAAGAGGTTTCGCATGAGGGCCGTTGCGTCGATGACGTTCACGACCACATCGGCGCTCCCCTTCAGGAGGAAGTCCCTCGCGACGAGTTCGTCGATGGAGTGGGCCGTGAGGGAGTACGTGCCGGGGAGATCAACTACAAGAAACTTCTGCCCCTTGTATTCCAGTATTCCCTCCTTCTTCTCGACCGTGACGCCGGGCCAGTTGCCAACGTGCTGCCTCAGCCCGGTCAGTGCGTTGAATATGGTCGTTTTTCCGACGTTGGGGTTCCCTGCCAGTGCAATGACCTTCATCATGACGGCCACCTCACAGTTTTCGTATCATGACCTTCGCCGCCATTCCCCTGCCGATAGCGAAGCGCACGCCGCCGACGGAGATGATTATCGGGCCGTACTGGTGGGACTCGATTATTTGAACCGTCGCTCCGGGGGTGAGGCCCATGCCCACAAGCCGCTGCCTTGCGGTGGGGCCGCCGAGGATATTCACCACAATCCCCCTGTCCCCGGGTCTGAGTGCGTTTAAAGGTACAATCATGAGCATCACCGTTAGGCTTTCCTAATTCGATATTCCAATCCCTCGATGACCTTAAAAAGCTTTGGTGAGCCTAACAAAATCGGGGAGTTCGAAATCAGAAATCCGCGGGTTCTAAGATGCCCCGGGAAGGTGTTCCCAGGGGATACGGAATTTAAAACTTCGGAAAGGTATTTAAGGGATTGGAGAGAATACAACAAGTTGAATTTCGGAGGTGTGTTATCATGGAGGAGACTCCACCTGAAGAACCCAAGAAGACGTCCCTCGGCATGGATGAGAACCTTGAGGGACTGCTTGCCTATCTCGCCTGGTGGATTACAGGGATAATATTCCTGGTGCTTGAGAAGGAGAGCGATTTCGTCCGTTTCCATGCTATGCAGTCGACGATAACCTTCATAGGCATCACGGTGCTCCAGGTGATCCTCAGCTTCATCCCGTACATAGGGGGCATTATCGCCTGGCTCCTGGGAATCGTGGGCTTTATCCTCTGGATCCTCGGCATGGTGAAGGCCTACCAGGGCGAACGCTACAAGTTCCCCATCGTCGGCAACCTGGCCGAAGAGTGGATGGAAAAGGTCAACGTCTGAGGCTTAGCTTTTTAAGCCTCCTTTTTTACCTCACCTCATGAGGGGCATCGAGAGCGTCGTTGAGGAGATAGCGAGGTTTTCCAGGGAACACGGGCTTTATGAAAAACGCATACTCGTCATGTTTTCGGGCGGAAAGGACAGTTCACTGGCCCTCCACATCCTCAAGGAGGCAGGTCTTGAGGTCTCCGCGCTGACCTTCTTCCACCGCTGGAGCTGGAGGGAAACCCTGAACTGGGCGATGGGTTTTACCAAAAAACTCGGAGTTGAACACTACCTCGTTGATGTTACCGACGGGCTTCTTCGCGAGGCGGCCGGAAGAAAGGGGCCGATCTGCATAAACTGCAAGAAGGTCATGCTCTGGAACGCCAAATGGTTCGCCATCAACAACGGCTTTGATGTCCTTGCCAAGGGGGACAACGCCAACGATAAGATAATAGGCGCCCTCCTGGATCAGTGCACGAGGGATATAAGGCTCTGCGACATACCGAGGATTGGGATTCCATTCTTCAGACCCTTAATCAAACACACTGCCGAGGAAGTCGAAAGGCTGGCCGATGAGGTGGGGATAAGACCCTACCGCATGTACGAGCACGCGAGGAGGCGGCAGTGGAGGGAGGGCTGTCCGCTCCAGTACATCGACCGTGAGGAGGTCGTCACGGAGGAGCTCATGAACCTGGCCTTCAGGGTGAACTACGAGGTGAGCAAAATCGCCCGGGCAAGAAAGGTTCGCGTGAGCGTCCGGGTGCCAAGCTTCGAGATAATGTGCTGGGACTGTGATGAGGGAACCCTCAGGGAGGTGGGGAGGGTTACCTCGATGTTTGGGGGGAAAGGAAAATGAGGCTTCCTCTGGGGAAGATACGAAACGACGTCCTGCACGATGTTGTATTCCCAAACCTGGGCGTGGAGGATATGAAGGTGGTATACGGGCCCAGGGAGGGCTTTGACTCGGCCGTCCTCGAATACGACCACGACCACTACCTTGCGGTCGCCACCGACCCCACCCTCGGCGTTCCCAGGGAAACCTTTGGATTTTTCTCGTACCATTTCGCGGCCAGCGATGTGGCGGTTTTCGGGGCGAGGCCGAGGTGGCTGGTGGTTGATATCCTCCTTCCCCCCGGAAGCGAGAAGGGCTTTCTCGAAAAGACGATGCGCGACTTAAACGCGGAATGCCGGAAGTACGGGAGCGCGATAATCGGGGGCCACACGGGCGTTTATCCGAGCGTAGCCGAGCCCACCTCAACGACCACCGCCATGGGTCTTGTGAAGAAAGACCAACTGAGGCTTCCACTTGCAAAGCCCGGCGACAGAATAGTCGTGACCGGCAAGGTCGGTCTTGAGTTCGCGGTCTCCGCGGCGTACTTCCGGGAGGACGAGCTTAGAAAGCTCCTCTCTTTCAGGGAAATTCAGCTCCTCAGGGGGCTCTACCGCTTCGAAACCGCGGTTCCGGATGCCCTCGCGGCCGGACCCTTTGTCAGGGGCATGCACGATGCCACCGAGGGCGGTTTAACTGCCCTCCACGAGATAGCCGACAACTCCGGGGTCGGCTTCACAGTTCACGCCGAGAAGCTCCACCTGGACCCCCTCGTGAGGAAGGTCCTCGACTTCTACGGCCTCGATCCGTGGGGCGTTTCGTCCACCGGCACGCTGATAGCGATAACCCCACCGGAAAACATCGATTCCCTAATTAAAGAATTCAATAAAAATGGAATTATTGCATTTGAACTCGGCGAGTTCACCGCCGATAGGAAGCGCATCCTAATCGAAAACGGGGAAGAAAGGGAGTTTCCAACGTTTAAGAGCGACCCCTACGTGGAGCTGTACAGCAAAGAACTCACTTCACCCTGAACCTCAGCAGTGCCGCCAAGCCTCCGAGGGCCTTCAGCTTGTCGCCGCCTTCGTGCTCCGAGCTTACCACGACCACCTCGCCGCGGGAGTAGCGAACCGCGTCCATGAGCTCCTCTATCTTCTCCCTGTGCTCCCCTTTCAGGAGCTCATCGAGGACCAGGAGCGTCTCAACAGCTCCGTAGTTCACGGCCTCCTCGACCTCTCTAAGACCGTAAGCGGCCAGGCCGTTGTTCTTGGCTATGTTTTCGAGCACCTTCTCGACGAGCTGAACCTCTTTAGCAACGCGGTTCTCGTGGTAGACCTTGTCAACCGTTCCGCGTTTGATGACTTCGTAGATGCCCGTCCTTCCAGTTACGCTCGTGTCCTCGATGACCACCTTCTTCGCCAGCTCGGGATAATTCTCGCGCAGGAACTTGTAGAAGTCCTCTTTGACGAAGCCGGGGCCGGCAACTATGGCCCTCTCTATGCCCTCCCGGTTTATTATCTCCTCCATGCTCTTCGCCACATCGTGGAAGAACTTCTTCTCCTCACTCTCGCGGTTGGTGCTGTACCTCTTCCCCCCGAGGTTGTAGCGTATCCCCTTGAGTATCTCGACGCCGTATTCTCTGATTATCGCCATGTCAGCTTCGCCGTCGTCTATGACGACTATCATCACGCGCGCTCTCTTAGAAGCCTCCACGGCTTCCTTTAGCCTTTCGATGTGGTGCTCCTTCCAGCGGGGCTTCTGAATGGTTACCACAGTGCCTTCCTCTATCGCTATCGTGTGGTACTTGCCGAGGGGGACGTCGTCCCTGCTGACGTAGACTATCGGCCCGGTAACGCGGACCTGGTTGGCGAACTTGTGAAAGTTTATCTTCTCGGCCCTAACCCCAAGGAAGACGGGAATGACCTCGACCTTTTCTGCCCTGAGCGAGTCCGAGCGCTGGGCCTGCTTTCTGAGGGTCTTTGCGTAAACGGTATCCCCCGGGTCTATGATGTGGTAGAGGTGCCAGAGATCATCGAGGGTCTCTGCCTTGACCTTTATCTTGCCCTCCTTGACGTCCTGGTGAATTATCTGCACTCTCTCACCCCCGAGAAAAGTTAGCCGATGGCCTTTAAAAAGTTGTTAGAGGGGGTTAAATGAGTTCCCTCTCCGTCTTGGTGAGCCTCTCGGCGCCGTTCTCCGTGATGAGGATGGTGTCCTCGATGCGGACGCCACCGAACTTGGGCAGGTATATTCCTGGCTCAATGGTTATCACCATTCCCGGCTTGAGCTCCGTATCGTCCTGCTGGCTCACGCGGGGCCATTCGTGTATCTGAAGTCCGACGCCATGTCCAGTGGAGTGTATGAAGTAGTCACCGTAGCCGTACTCTTTGATGACGTCCCTGACGAGGGTGTCGAGCTCTTTGGCCGTCATGCCGGGCCTGGCCGCCTCGACGCCTTTCCTCTGGGCCTCGAGGACGGCGTAGTAGATGTCCTTCTGCTTCTCGTTCGGACTGCCCACGACTATCGTCCTCGTGGTGTCCGAGTGGTAGTGCCTGTAAAGTGCTCCTTCGTCAATGACAACCAGGTCTCCCTTCTCTATCCTCTTGTCGCTGGCCAGACCGTGCGGCAGGGCCGCCCTCCAGCCGCTGGCTATTATCGTGTCGAAGGCCGGCTTTTCGGCACCGTTCATTTTCATGACGTACTCCATCTTCGCCGCTATCTCCCTCTCGCGCTTGCCTTCGCTTATCTCCTCAAGCGCCGCCATCATGGCCATGTCCGCTATCCCGCAGGCGGCCTTTATAACCTCAATCTCCTCGGGAGTCTTGATTATGCGGAGCTCCTTCACCACATCATCGACTGAGACGAAATCCGCGGCGCCCACCTTTTCCCTGAGTGTCTGGAGGGTCGAGAAGCTCGTTCTGCCCTCTATGCCAAGCTTCTTCAGCTTGAAGGAGGAAAGCCTCTCGTAAAGCTCCTTTCCTGTCTTGAATTTTTCGACGGGAACCCTGGAGGTTTCCCTTGCCTCCTCGTACTCCAGCTCCGGGACGATGAAGATGGCATCGTCAGGGGTAACGACAAGGTAGCCGCCGAGAACCGGGGAGCTGCCGGTGAAGTAAAAGAGGTTCTCTTTCCCGGTAATTAGAACTCCATCGAGCTCGTTTTCGGATATGAACTCCTTAAGCCTGTCAATCCTCATCTTTTAATCACCGGGCATTTGTAATCGTCATTGCAATAAAACCCTTTCGGCAGACCACCGACGAAAACCCGACGCTTCTCGTTTCAGGAAAAGGTTATAATCCAGCAGAGGATACTAGGTGCATGGCGGTTTATCTGTTCGACTTTGACGGGACCCTCGTGGACAGCACGGGCGCGGTTGAGAAGGCTCTCCGCATAGCCATCGAAAAGACCGTCCCTGCAGTCATTGAGAGCGACCTGTACGAGGACTACTATAAGGCCCTTGCCCTGTTCATCAAGGGTCGGCTCACATACCAGTACCTCGGGGTTATACACGAGCTGGTGGCACAGGGGACTATACACGAGTACTACAAGCTCATGCCCCGATACATCAAGGACTTTCCCCACTCCCGGAACGTCGTCCGAACGCTGAGAAAACGTGGACGCTATGTCATCAGCTTCTCCGGCGAGCACACCTACCCCGGGGGAAAGGTCATCTTCATGAAAAGGACAAACTGGTACGACGAGTTCGATGAGGTGATAACCTTCAGGGGTACCAAGGACATGCTCAAGAAGTTTGAGAACCTGCGCGAACTCTATCCCGACGAGCCCTTCGTCTGGGTGGACGACAGCCCGAGCAGGTTCACTTACATACTGGATGAGAACACACTCCTCGTTCAGAAGGCATCGCCGTACAAGAGCGACGTCGCTCTCCTCTTCGAGAGGCAGAACTTCCTCAAGATCAAGTCCCTCCGGGAGATCCTGGAGATAGACGATGGGCTCTCCGCCTGCACTGAGGGATAAAACTTAAAAATGCCGCCGGATGAACCCCCTTCGCTGGAGGTGGGGACGATGGCCAGGGGAAAGGCTCTCGTCCTTGCCTACGCCGGGACGAAGGAGCACCAGAACAACCACCACATGATTCTGAAGCCCCTCGGCATCGACGACAGGAGCACTGCTTCGAGGCTCATAGGCAGGAAGGTCGTCTGGAGGACTCCAACCGGCAGGAGAATGTACGGCAAAATCCTCAGGACGCACGGCAACAGGGGCGAGGTTAAGGCCTACTTCAAGCCAGGACTGCCTGGACAGGCGGTCGGTGACTACGTCGAAATCCTCTGAGCGCAACCCTTTAAACCTCCCAACCTTTTCTTTCTCCGGTGAGAGAATGGAGTTCGTCGAGGTGCGCGAGGGTCTTGCAAAAATCCTTGTCCCGAAGGCGGAGAGGATATACGACGCCCCGGTCTTCTACAACCCGGTCATGGCGTTGAACAGGGACATAAGCGTCCTCGCCGTGGGGGTACTCAAACCGCGGACCGTTCTCGATGCCCTCTCGGCCACCGGAATCCGGGGCATCCGCTACACCCTCGAAACCCCCGCCGAGGAGGTCTGGCTCAACGACATAAGCGAAGAGGCCTTCAACCTGATTCTGGAAAACGTCCGGCTGAACCTCGGCGTTGATGGGGAGAGGATAGGTGAGAAGAGGTTCTCCTTCGGAGAAGAGAAGAGGGTTGTGGCCAACCTCGACGACGCTAACCGGCTCATGGCCGAGAAGTTCCGCTACTTTGACTTCCTCGACCTCGACCCCTTCGGCTCTCCCCTGGAGTTTCTCGACACCGCTCTGAGGAGCGTCAGAAGAAGGGGCATTTTAGCGGTCACCGCCACCGACACCGGCGTCCTCTGCGGGGCCTACCGGCACGCCTGCCGCAGGAAGTACCTGGCGGAGCGATAAGGGGCGAGCTCTGCCACGAGGCAGGTTTGAGGATACTCATCGGAACCGTTGTCAGGTACGCCGCCAAATACGACCTCGGCGTCGAGGTTCTTCTCGCCTACTACCGCGACCACTACTTCAGGGTCTTTCTGAGGCTCAAGAGCGGCGCGAAGAAGGCCGACGGGAGCATTGAAGGGCTCGGCTACCTGTGGCAGGATGAAAACGGTAGGTTTGAGTATGAGAACTCCTTCCTGCCCAGAAAACCGGGCTCATACGGCCCCCTCTGGCTCGGTCCGCTAAAGAGCCAGGGGTTCGTTGACGATATGCTGAAGCTGGCCGGGGAGTACCCCCTCGCCCACAAGAAGACGCTCCCGTTCCTCGAAACCCTCGCGGGGGAGCTGGACACCCCCTTCCACTACGACACCCATGCCCTTGCTAGGAGGAACAACCTTCAGGTCGGAAAGCTCGCGGAGATAATCGAGATTCTCCGCGATAAAGGCTACTCTGCAACGAGAACCCACTTTTCGCCGATGGCCCTCAAGACCGATGCCCCGTTTGAAGAAGTCCTCAATGCCCTCAAAGCCCAGAATAAAAAAGCGTGAAGGAGACAGTGGAGTCAAAACTCCAGCTCAAAGCTTCCGGCCTCGTGCTCTACGAGAACCGTCAGAACACCCCCGGAGAGAGATTCGTCCACTATCCTGCCCCCAACGGCCCTGACGTCCTCAACGTTCCTCAGCGCCACCTCACTCAGGCCCGAGAGGTGGTTGCGGAGGTGGAGCACGTCGCCGTCCCTGCTGAGGACGGTCGCCGTGGAGTAAACGACCTCGACATCCCCGTACCTGACCCCGAAGGGCAGGAAGAGAACGCCGCGCTTCCTCATCTCTATTCCATCCATGAGCCTTGGAACCTCAAGCCCGTTGTACCTAATCTTTCCGAAGACCCTGTGGCCGCGCGGGTTGGCGAGAACCAGGTAGTTCCCGCGGGGAATCGCTATCATGTCACCGTCTGTGACCTCAAAGTCCCGTCTAACGCCCTGAAGGGACAGCAGTTTATCAACGAACTTTCTGTGGAGGTCGTGGTGGCTGCTGAAGTACTGGAGCCTGAAGCCCAGGACTACTGCGCTCCCTGTCCCCTTCCGAACGAGCGCTCCGACGGGCTTTCCGTCGGCGAAGGCTATGGGAGTTCCTCCCCTCACCTCCCTGGCAACGTTCCTGGTTATCATCCTGTCAATCCCGTCCGAGGAGACGCTGACGAAGGGGATGAGCCTGAAGTTGTCCCTCGCCTCGGCTATCCTAACCTCAACGCCGAGATAATCGGCCAGGGCGGAGTACGGCTTCATGTTCTCGTCGAGGTAGGGAAGCATCGGGAGGATTACGAGGTTGCCGCCCCGCTCAATGAACTCTACCAGCTTGTCCTGAACGTCCCTGGCCATGAAGTCGAGGCTGTAAACCCAGAGCTGGTTGTACTCTAACATCTCCCCGACGCTCGCCTCCTCCAAGTCCAGAACGTCAAAGGGCACGTTACTCATCGCCAGGAGCGTCAAAAGCCCGCGCTCTCCAAGAAGGTACTCGTTGAGGTTGACGCTCTCTTTCAGGTCGCCTCTAAGCCCCCACACCGCGAGGGGCTCGTAGGGCTCGTAGCTCCCGAAGGCGACCCTTGGCTTGAGCCCACTTTCCACGAAACCTGGGTTGCCCCTCAGAAACTCACCGAGCCACCTAATGGGCTCGACGTGCGGCCTTTCACTTCCATCAAGGCCTATCGGCGAGTAAACGTCCCAGGTTACTCCGTTGTGCGACTCGTAGCCTTCGGGGTTCTCTCCACCGGCGTAGAGG
Source organism: Thermococcus celericrescens (assembly GCF_001484195.1). Taxonomy (NCBI): domain Archaea; kingdom Methanobacteriati; phylum Methanobacteriota; class Thermococci; order Thermococcales; family Thermococcaceae; genus Thermococcus; species Thermococcus celericrescens. The sequence goes on along the minus strand of NZ_LLYW01000038.1, from coordinate 38,148 downwards.
TAGTAGTTGATGTTGTGAATTCCAAGGGCAGGAAGGAGTGCGTAGAGCAGCTCGGCCTCGTCCGGCTCTATCGTGTGGGCCAGCGAGACCTGGGTCTCTATGCTCAGCGGCGGCGTTCCAAGTTTTCCCTGGTAGAAGCGGTAGATTCCGGTTTTGTAATAGATGTGCCCGAGCCTGTCCTCCTTGAAGTCGAAGGAGCGGTAGAAGGAGTACCAGAACTCCGTCCAGAGGTGAATATCGAGGTTCCTCTCCCTCACGTAGCGGTAGAAGTGCCTCCACGCCGCCAGGAGAAGGTAGGGGTCGAGTATGCTTATCGGGACATCAACGTAGCGCCTCAGGTGGTCGTAGAGGATCTCGACGTAGTGGTTGGTCATCCATATCTTGAAGTGGTGCCAGTCGAGGAGCTTTGTGAGGGGCTCCGATGGGTCGGTCGGGGGTTTGACCTCCCCGTAGTCCGAGATTTCAGCTCCGTACCGCTCCGCGAGAGTTTCAAGGGGGTAGTTTTCTCTGAGCCATCCCTCCCAGAGGCCGCCGGGTTTAGCGACGACATCGTTGTAATCGGTGAGGAACGGCTGGAATATCGTCTCCCAGTATGAGGGCTCGTCATCGATTGAGACGCTTATTATGGGGCCCCCTTTGGTGTAGAGGTAGTCCCGGATTACCGGCAGAACAGCCTCATACCACTCAGAAACGGCCTTCAGGTAGGTCGGATGCAGGTACGTGATGGGTGGATAATAGATGTCCCGTGGAAGGGCCCCGTCCGGCCCCCTGGCGAGTATCTCGGGGTGCTCGTTGATGAGCCAGTCGGGGATTCCGCCGTTCCGCCACTCGCCGCAGATGTATGGGCCGGGCCTGACGATGGCGTACATCTCCAGCTCCTGAACCAGCTCAAGGAATCCCACCATGTCCCTCTCTGGAGTTGTTTCTCCGGTGAAGTCGAGCTCACCCTTCGAGGGCTCGTGCCAGTTCCAGACGACGTAGGTATCGACGATGTTGAGGCCGTGCCTCTTCATTTTTTCCAGCCTGTCGCGCCAGTGTCTCTTCGGAACGCGGAAGAACTGGAGCGTTCCGCCGTAGATCACCACTCTCTCGCCATCGATAACGTAAACTCTGCCGTCGTGCTCAACCTTCATAACCATCACCACTTCACCACCTTGCTCAGAAACCTCGGCCTGTCCGGATTGAGTCCACGCTCAACGGCCTTGTAGTAGGCGAGGAGCTGGATAACCGGCAGATAGAGAACCACGTTAGCCGGTGGGCCCAGCTCTGGGACCTCGATAAAGTAATCGGCTCCAGCATCGTGCCTTCCAACGGTGAGAACCCTCGCTTTTTGCCCCTGGAACTCCTCCGTGAGCTTTTCGTGCCACTCGAAGGGCTCGTCCACGAGTAGAACCACGAGGGTTCCGTCGTCGGCTATGGACTTGAAGCCGTGCCTGACCTCGAAGGTCGGGTAGGCCTCGCTCCAGAAGAGGGCCATCTCCTTCATCTTCAGCATGGCCTCAAGCGCCACCGGATAGAGTATTCCGGAGCCGAGGAAGATGACGTTTCTGAAGTCAAAGCCGTTGACGATTTCCCTGATGTACTCCTCGCTCCCCAGGACTTCCTTAGTTAGCGACGAGACGAGTTCCGCATCGTAGGTTTCCCGCCCGTACGAATGGAGGAGAAGCTGCAGGAAGGCGAAGTAGAAGGCCGTGAAGGAGTGGGTCATGACGACGCTCTCCTCGTGAGCTGGGACGATTAGGGCGTAGTCTGACTTCCTTGAAAGGCCGCTCTCGTAGGCGGTGAGGGCGAACCTGGGAACGTTCAGGGCATCGAGGGCTTTTATGGCCTCGGTTGTCTCACCGGAGCGCGATATGGCGACGAGAAGTTCGGGATTTCCTATTGGGTACCACTCCCGCGAATACAGAAGTTCGGAGCAGGGGGCGCTGAACCCCCTGCCCCCAAGGCGGGTGGTTGCCATGGCCAGCGGCTGCGACAGGAAGTGTGAGCTGCCACAGCCAGTGTAAACTATCTCCCTCGGTAACCGGAAGTCGTGATGGGTTAGGAAGTCCTCAAAGGCCTTCTGGGCGGTGAGTATCCCCTCCGGAGTTTTCCTTATCTCCCTCAGCGTCGCGTGCATTCAACCACCCCCGTAGAGATGACAGGCAACCCAGTGGTTCTTCTCGACCTCACGAAGCTCGGGACGAATCTTGAAACAAACGTCCTTGGCCTTCGGGCATCTAGGCGCGTAGCGGCATCCGGCTATCTCATAGATGCCGCGCTCCTCCTTCTCGGGCTCGATTCCCTTGAACTCCCACTTGACGTTCAAATCGGGAACGCTCTCCAGGAGCATCCGGGTGTAAGGATGCAGCGGGTTGTGGAAGACCTTCTCCGTGTCGCCCATCTCAACGATGGTTCCGCGGTACATGATTATCGTCGAGTCGCTGATGTAGTATCCGAGCGCCAGGTCGTGGGTGACGAAGAGAATCGAGGTGTCGTACCTGTCCCTGAAGTCGCCGAGGAGGTTGAGGATGTCGATTCTGGTTGACGCGTCGAGCATTGAAACGGCTTCGTCGGCTATGAGGAGCTTCGGCTTCACAAGGAGGGCCCTCGCTATGAGTATGCGTTGCAGCTGGCCTCCGCTGAGCTGGTGCGGGAACTTGCCGTGTACCTCGCTCGGATTCAGACCGACCTGGGTCAGCGCGCCGTTTATCATCTCGTCACGCTCGTCCTGACCAACGTCCGGGAAGAACGACCGAAAGACCAGGTCAAAGGCCCTGTCAATCTCGTGGAGGGGATTGAAGCTCGCGAAGGGGTCCTGGAACACCGCCTGGACGTCCTTGTAGTACTCCCTCCTCAGCTGCTTCTTGCTCAGCTCGGTTACCTCCCGACCCTCGAAGAGTATCCTTCCGGAGGTTGGCTTTATCAGCCTGAGGATGAGCTTCCCGACGGTGGTCTTTCCGCTCCCGCTCTCGCCGACGAGGGAAACTATCTCGCCCTTTCCAACGGTGAAGCTGACGTCGTCAACGGCCCGGATTTCAAAGCCGCCAATCAGACCTGAGGTGAATACCTTGGTCAGGTGTTCGACTTCGAGAAGGCTCATTGCTCCTCACCTCCAAGGAGATGGCAGGCCGCGTAGTGCCCCTCGCCGACCCTCACGAGCCCGGGCTCGACGTGGGGACACTTGTCGAGGGCGTAAGGACAGCGGGTGTAGAAGCGGCAGCCCTTAGGGGGGTTGAGCAGGCTTATCGGGTAGCCTGGAATGCCGCTCAGCTTCTGCTTTTTGTACTGCACGCCCATCCTCGGCAGGGAGTTGAGGAGAAGCCGGGTGTATGGATGAACCGGGTTGTTGATTATCTCCTCCGTGGGGCCGATTTCGACGACTTTGCCCGCGTACATGATCATTATCCTGTCCGCTATCTTGTCGAGTATCGCCAGGTCGTGGGTGACGAAGATTACCGACTTGACTATGCCCTCCTCCATGAAGTGGTGGAGCAGCTCGATGACGACGCGCTGGGTCGTGACGTCCAGGGCGGAGGTTATCTCGTCCGCTATGAGCAGATCCGGGTTGAGAAGCGTTGAGACGACCATTGTGGCGCGCTGGCGCATTCCACCGCTCAGCTCGACGGGGTACATATTCGCCACATTGGGACTGAGCTTCACCATCGCCAGCCTCTCGCGAAGGAGCTTCTCGACCTCTTCCCTGTCCGTCTGGCCGTGTTCCTTCGCCAAATCCCAGACTATGTCCCTTATCTTCTTGGTGGGGTTGAGGGCGTTCATCGCGTACTGGGGGATTATGGAGAGTTCACTGTAGCGTATCCTCCTAGCCTCCTCCTCGCTCAGCCTCATCAGGTCCCTTCCCTTGAAGAGCGCCTTTCCACCCATGTGAACCATCGGGGGCTTTCTGAGGATAAGGGAGTGGACGAGCGTTGATTTCCCGCAGCCGCTCTCGCCGGCTATGCCGAAGACCTCCCCCTCCTTGACCTCGAAGCTGACGCCGTCAACGGCCTTTACGTGGCCGACGGGAGTCGCGTAGTAAATTTTAAGGTTCTCAACGGTGAGCATGACATTCCCTCCTAAGCCTCGGGTTGAATGCCTCCTCCATTCCCAGGTTGATGAAGAACAACGCCGTGATGATGAGGGTGATTATCAGCCCGGGCGGAATGAACCACCACCACCAGCCGAACTGGAGGGCGTTGTGGGCTATCGCCTTCTGGAGTATCGTTCCCAGCGATACCGCCGTCGTTGGGCCGAGGCCTATGAAGTCGAGCGTCGCTGAGGCGAGTATCGCGCCGCTGAACTGCAGGATTCCGACCATGAAGATGTAGGAAATCATGTTGGGCATTATCTCCTCGAAGATTATCCTGAGGTCGCTGAGGCCGACTATCCTCGCCAGGTTCACGAACTCGCGGTTCTTTAGCGAGAGGGTCTGGGAGCGAACGGCTCTAGCCACCCAGGGCCAGCCGGTTAGACCTATGATGACCGCCTGAACCTCAGGGCTTCTGGCTTCAAGGTAAGCCGCCACGAGGATTAGGAGCACTATCGACGGGATAACCAGCATTATGTTGACGAACATCATGAGCAGCTCGTCGGTCAGTCCGCCCTTGTAGCCCGCTATGAAGCCTATGGTGATTCCGAGTGCGGTTCCAATCACCGCCGCCAGCACCGCCACCCAGAGGCTGGTCCTCAGACCGTAGACGAGGAGGGCGTAGAGGTCTTTTCCGAGCTTGTCGGTTCCGAGGATGTGGAGAACCTCCACCTGCCTGCCTGTGTAGGTCGTGAGCACCTCTCGCGTCATGGGCGGGAGGGTCTTGGTGGAGTACGTCGCCACCGTGATGTTCGTTCCGGGTATGGTCTCGTAATAGAGGCCATCGCTCAAGAACACCGTGAATAGGGGGCCGATTATGGCGAATACCACGAAAAACAGGAGTACCCCAAAGCCGAAGCGGAACTTGTTGTTCCTCATGGCGAGTTTGAACTTGTAGAGCTTGCTCTCCCTGGCCATCTTCAACCCTCCGTGTAGCTTGTCCTGACGCGCGGGTCAATGAAGGCGTAGACTATGTCTATGATGAAGTTCGCCGCGAGAACCGAGACCACGACCATGAGGAACGCCCCCTGGAGCAGGAAGTAGTCCTGGCTAAGCGCGGCGTTCATGAGGAGGATTCCAATGCCGGGGTAGTTGAAGACTATCTCCGTCGCTATAGCTCCAGCAACCATCAGGCCGAGCTGAAGCGCCAGACCGGTGACCTGGGGAAGGATAGCGTTCCTGTAGGCGTGCTTGGTCATGAGCTTCTCGCTCGCGCCGAGGGCTTCGAGATAGCGGACGTAATCGGCCTCAAGCTCGTAGATGATCATGTTGCGCATTCCGATTGCCCAGCTGCCGATCATGACTGTGAAGAGGCTCAGGAAGGGAAGAATCCAGTGCTCCAGGAAGCTCTTTATGAACTCCCAAGAGAGGCTGGGAACGAGGGCCGGGTCGTAGGCACCTTGGTAGGGGAGCAGGTCGGCCCTGACGCCGACGAAGTAGACGAGAAGCATGGCGAACCAGAAGTAGGGCATGCTCGCGAGGAAGTAGAAGATGGGCATCATGTAGCGGTCGTACCTCGTATTCTTACCCGCTATCGCGCCCAGCCAGTTTCCGACCAGCCAGCTGAGCGCTATGGCCGGGAGGAGGATGGCAATATCATAGGGAAGGGCGTGCTTGATTAAATCCCACACCGGGGCCTTGTAGAGAAGGCTGTAGCCGAGGTCCCCGTGGAAGAGCCTAACCCAGAAGTTCACGAACTGCCTCCAGAGGGGCTCGTTGAGGCCATAAAGCTCCTCATAAAACTTTATGAGTATCTCCTTCTCGCCGGGGGCGAGGTTGAGGTTGGATTCTATCATGGCCTCGATTGGATTGCCGGGCATGAGCCTGGGCAGGAGCCAGTTGAGCGTAACCGCGAAGAGGAAGGTTATCAGGTAAACCACCGTCTTCCTGAGCAGGTACTTCCTGAACCCCATTCGTTTCCCCCCATCGATTTAAAAGAAAAGGAAGAACTCAGCGCCTCCTCCTCAGGAGGAGGGGCACCGCCGCCAGTAGGATCAGGGCGGCCGGACCGCAGGTGCTACCTCCGCCACCGGTTGTAGTTGTGGTTCCGCTCGGGCTGCGTGGTCGTCGGTGAGGTGGTCGAGGGCGTGGTCGTGGTGGACGGTGTGGATGACGTGGTGGTCGTTGTCGTCGGGGCCGGCGTGGCCGGCGGATTCTCGTTGTACATGATGCTGTAGTAGACGCTGTACGGGTCGGGCTTGAAGGTTCCGGCCCAGTGGAGCGCAAGATCGAAGTTGCCGCTGTTGAGCTTCTGCATGAAAAAGTTGGTCCAGTCACCCTTGTCGATGACCACCTTTATTCCAAGGGGCTTGAGCTGGTTGGCTATGATCTCGCCCGCCTGTATCCAGTCGGAACAGCCGGAGCAGGTAACGAAATGAAGCTCAAGGGGTTTTCCGTTGTACTCCCTTACGCCGTCACCGTCGGTGTCCTTGATGCCGAGGCTGTCGAGTATCTTTATGGCCCCCGCTATGTCGCCGTACTTCCAGCCGTACTCGTTGATGAGCTGGTCGGCGCCTATCTTGTCCTTCCAGCCCTGCATGATGGGTCCGAGCGGGGTCTGGTCGGGGACGGCGCTTATCGGACCCTGCTGAACGATCTGCTGCGGGTTGATGGCCATGGCTATCGCCCTCCTGACCCCAGGGTTGTTCAGGGGCTCATGGGCGGTGTTGAAGTAGAGAACCACCGGGACGACGGGCGGGAAGTAGGGTTCACTATTGAGCCAGCTGACGATGTTCGGGTTCTGCTTCTTGAGCTCGGCGATGTCCAGGTAGTACGTTGCGACGTCGAGGTCGCCCTTGAGGAACATGTTGGCGGCCTGGTCGTTGCTTGAAACGTAGAGCTGGATGATGTACTTGGCGGCGGGTTCATTGAAGTACTTCGCACCCCACCAGTTGTCGTTCCTCTCAAGGATGGACTTCTGCTGCTGGACGACCTCCCTGAGCCTGTAGGCGCCGGAACCGACGAGGTACTGCTTGTCATCGCCGGTGAAGGTCATGGTCTTGACCTTATCGGGGTCGAGGCTCTCAAAGACGTGCTTCGGGATAATGAGAACGGAGTAGAGGTTGCTCCTCCAGGCCCAGACGTTGGGCTTGCCCTCAAAAACAAAGTCAACCGTTCTATCATCAACGACCTTTATCTCCTTGAGCCCCAGGGAGCTCCAGTCCTTGAGGCCGAGCTTCTCGTAGTACTCGAAGGAGAACTTGACGTCCTCCGCCGTCAACGGCCGACCGTCCTGCCACTTCGTTCCCTCGCGAAGCTTGACCTCGAAGGTGTTGTCGTTCACCCAGGTGCCGCTCTCGGCGAGCCAGGGCTTGAGTTCCGTCGTCATGAAGTTCAGCATGAAGAGGGGCTCGAAGACGAGACCGTCTATGCCAATTATGTTGCCGCCCTGGAAGGGGTTGGCGCTGGTCGGGGGAGCGCTGTTGGCGGTGTATATCGTCTCGTGCCTCGGGAAGTCGCCACCGGCATCGTCCTGCACTCCAGTCGGCTTGACGCCGAGGAGGGCCAGGGCGGTTCCCCAGGTTCCGAAGCCGGCCCAGAATATCGGGACGCCGTAGGGGTTCTTTTCGTTGGGCCAGTCCTTCCAGTACTTGGTGTTGGCCTCGTAGAAGACCGTACCCGTGTAGACGGGAACGGCTGGAACGTCCTGAAGCCATATCTTGGTCAGCTCCCCCAGGTACTCAACCTGCTTGTTCTCATCGGAGGCAGTTGCGAGGGCCTTCAGGAGCTCGTTAGCCTCAGCGTTGTAATAGTTGCCGAAGTTTGCGGGGCCTTTCTCCTCAGCGGCACTTGCAAAGCCTGCTAAACTCCCAAGCAGAAGAGCCACCAGGGCAAGGGTGAGGTACTTTTTCATAGTTTCCCACCTCATTATAAACAATGTCAATTTTATAACATACTGAGAATCTATATAAGCTTTTTGGTGAACAGGATGGGTATACAGTGCACATAAAAGTTCATGAGAACAGAAGCGACGGGCACGGCCAATGCACCACGGCGTCACGGCAGCACGAGTAGGAAAATTATAAAAACACTAAAATCTATAACTGCCTAGGTGGAACCGATGGAAGAATTTTACTGGGGCGTCGTTCAGTCGGCCTTTCAGTTCGAGATGGGTGACCCCCTACGGCAGGCCATAGACGCGAGGAGCGACTGGTGGCAGTGGGTCCGCGATCCGTTCAACATCAAGAACGACCTCGTCAGCGGCGATTTGCCCGAGGACGGCATAAACAATTACGAGCTATACGAAATCGACCACAGACTCGCCAAGGACCTGGATTTAAACGCCTATCAGCTCACGATAGAGTGGAGCAGAATCTTCCCGTGCCCGACCTTCGGCGTCGATGCCGAGGTTGAGAGGGACTCCTACGGCCTGATAAAGCGCGTTAAAATCAAGAAGGAAACCCTGGAGGAGCTCGATGGACTGGCCAACCATTCCGAGGTCGCCCACTACAGAGCCGTGCTGAAGAACCTCAAGAAGCTCGGCTTCTCGACCTTCGTGACACTCAACCACCAGACCCTCCCCCTGTGGCTGCACAACCCCATCGAGGTGAGGAGGAACCCCGAAGGGGCGAGGGCAAGGGGCTGGGTTGACGAGGGGAGCATAGTCGAGTTCGTTAAGTTCTCGGCGTACGTTGCGTGGAAGTTCCCGGACCTGGTGGATTTCTGGGCTACCTTCGACGAACCGATGGTTACCGTTGAGCTCGGCTACCTCGCCCCCTACGTCGGCTGGCCGCCGGGGATACTAAACCCCAACGCGGCGAAGAAGGTCATAATTCACCAGATGGTCGCACATGCAAGGGCCTACGACGCGATAAAGGAGTTCTCCAAGGCACCGGTAGGGATAATCCTCAACATAATCCCCGCCTATCCCCTGAACCCAAGGGACGAGCGGGACGTTAAAGCCGCGGAAAATTACGACTACTTCCACAACCGGCTCTTCCTCAACGCCCTCAATGACGGCCGGGTTGACCTAGAACTGAACCGGGAGGAGGTTAAGATCAACCACCTGGCCAGGAACGACTGGATAGGAAACAACTACTACACCAGGGAGGTTGTTAAGTGGGTCGAGCCGAAGTTCAAGGAGCTGCCGATGGTCAGCTTCGTGGGTGCCGAGGGATACGGCTATTCCGGAAATCCGATGGGCGTCTCGCCCGACAACAACCCGACCAGCGACTTCGGGTGGGAGGTTTATCCGAAAGGTATATACGACTCGACGATGATAGCCGCGGAGTACGGAAAGCCGGTCTACATAACCGAGAACGGGGTAGCAGATTCCAAGGACATACTGAGGCCGCGGTACATAGTCAGCCACGTGAGGGAGCTGTTCAGGGCGATTGAGAACGGCGCCGACGTTCGGGGCTACTTCCACTGGGCGCTGACGGACAACTACGAGTGGGCGATGGGGTTCAAGATACGCTTCGGCCTATACGAGGTCGACCTGATAACCAAGGAGAGAATCCCGCGTAGAAAGAGCGTGGAGACGTATAGAAGAATAGTCACGGAGGGGTTGGGAGATGAAAACGATAGCAGTTGATGAGAGCACATGGAAGAAGATAAAGCTCCTCAAGGACAAGCTTGAGGCTCGCTCCTACGATGAGGTGCTCCAGAAGCTCATAGAGACCTGGCACCTCGTCGAGCTCGACAAGAAGGTTGACAACGTCATAATGGACGACGAAGAGGCCGAGATGCTCATCAACCTGCTCGAAAAGAAGAAGGGGAGTTGAATCATGCCGCTCCCATCGGAGATAACCTTCGACAGCCGGACGCTCCTCAAGATGCACACCGCCAGCAGAAAGAGGCAGCTGGAGATAACGCTGGCCAAGTTCACCGTCTCGCTCTCGGCCATCACGCTCTACCGCTACCTTTCGGTTCGTGCGTACCTCAAGAAGAACGTCGAGGGGGAGCTGGAGGTACTGAGGGACATCTACACGGTAGTCCCCCTGAGTGATGAGATACTCGTTAAAGCGGCCCGGATAGAGGCCCAACTCCTCCAGAAGGGGAAGATGCTCGACCTTGAGGACATCTTAACCGCCGCAACGGCTATCTGCACGGGCAGTTTGCTTGTCACGGACGACCCCAAGAGGTACGAATCGATCAGGCAGTTCGGCCTGGACACGATGCCCCTCGAGAAGTTCCTGAAGGAACTCGAGATAATGGTGAAGATGGAGCTGGGTTAAATCAGCTCCGCGAAGGGCGTTATGTGCAGGAACATGCCCGGCATGAAGCGCAGCCCCTCGGCGTACTTCACTCCCGCTTTTTTACCGTAGTAGAGTGCCACCGTTCTCAGGAAGGGCTCCCATTTCTCCCAAACGTCATCGGTGAACTGGCTTCTGTGGGCCCGTATCGCCCTCAGCTTGAGCTCCATGACGTCGGTTATGTCCACGAAGTAGTTGGGCTTCGCCGTGTAGTAGAAGCCGAAGACCTCGACCTGGTGGGGTTCCAGGCCGGCCGCCACGTCGGTGCTTGCGAAGTTGGGAAGCTGAGAGAAGGCCACGGCGTCGAGGGCCAGGAAGCCCGCCCTTCTGTGGTCCGGATGTGCCTCGTAGGGGAGCCAGGGGTCGGGGGCGAGAACCGCGTCCGGCTTCTCGGCGCGGATTATCTTTACTAAGTCTTTTCTGGCCTCCCTCGTGTAGGGAAGCTCGGTGTCCCGGTAGTCAAGCCAGATTATCCTTTTGACGCCGAGCATCCTCGCACTCTCTTCCTCCTCGCGCTTTCTCACGATGGCAAGCTCGTGGGAGCTCAGGTCGTCGTCAAGAGTTCCCATTGAGCCGTCGGTCATGCAGACGTAAACGACCTCCACGCCCGCATCCGTCAGCTTCTTTATCGTGCCCCCCAGGCCTATGACGCAGTCGTCCGGGTGGGGTTCGATGCACAGAACCTTTTCGACTTCCTCAAATGGATTCGAGAGGTCGAATTCAAGCTCTTTGAGGAGCTTTTCCAGGGCATCCTCAAAATCGTTCACATCCTCAAACATCAGTGCCACCCCATTACAATTTCCACCAGTTTTACAAAATCCTCATAATATATAAACAATGCGGTTTGAGGTTCCAATCACAACAGTTCCAATACCGTTTTAACCACAATCATCTTTCTTCTTTGGGGGTGAGGGAATGGACGAGATGCTGGAATTAGCGAGAGGCTTTTATAAGGACGAGTACGCCGATTCGGTTCTCTACGCCCAGCTGGCCAGGATAGAGAAGGATGAGGATATAAGGAAGGAATTTCTTCGGCTCTCAAATATAGAGTCAAAGCACGCCAAGTTCTGGCACGACTTCATAAAGCGGCATGGGGGAGAGGTTCCAAAGCCTTCCGTGAAGAGGCTCATGATCTTCAGCGTCAAGCTCCTCAGGAGACTCCTTGGACCGGGTTCGGTCGCCTCGCTCCTTGAGATGGGCGAGAACAGTGCGATACAGAAGTACTTCAAGTACCTCACGACCTACGCCGAGGGGTTCAGCGAGGATGAACTGAGGGAGATAAAGGACGTTATACTGGACGAGCTTGAGCACGAGAAGTTTTTCTACGAGAGCAAGGAGCGCTTCCACGTCGAGAATACCCGCGACCTCGTTCTGGGCATGAACGACGGGCTGGTTGAAATCCTCGGTGCCGTCACGGGTCTTTCCGCCGTGTACCCGAACAATCCGCAGCTCGTCGGAATAAGCGGCCTCATAGTCGGTGTAGCGGGTGCGCTCTCGATGGCCATAGGCACCTTCGTCTCGGTCCGCTCTCAGAGGCAGATTAAGGAATCCATCCGCGATAGGATGGAGGTCCTCTTCAGAGTTTCGCCGGAAAGGGCGGCCGAAGAGCTTGTGGAGAAGCTCGTCGAGGGAGGAATGCCGGAAGAGGTTGCGAGGGAGGTCGCAAAGGAACTCGCAGACAACAGCGATGCGATTATGCAGCTCCTCCTCCCGGAGGCGGAGGAGAACGAGATAAGGGCGGCACTCTACACGGGTCTCTCGTACCTCGTCGGCGTTGCCTTTCCGGTTACGCCGTACTTCCTCGCCTCCAGCTCGCTGACGGCCCTTCCCTTCTCGATACTGCTGGCGGGCTCTGCCCTAGCGATAGTGGCGACCCTGATATCGCTCCTCTCCGGAATCTCAATCAGAAAGAAGGTCGCGGAGATGGTGGCAACCGGCCTGGGTGCCGCTTTCCTGAGCTATCTCTTCGGTCGTCTCATGGAGGTTCTCTTCAACGTCTCGGCGCTTTAGAGGTAGACGACCTCAACGCCGAGTTTCTCCGCTATTTCTCCCTGCTTTTCGTCGCTGGTGGCAAGTTCGCCATACTTCAGGGCCTGAGCGATGTAGAGGGCGTCATAGATTGGGATTCGGTGGTTAACAGCTATCCCCCTTGATTTCTCCAAATACTGCATTCCACTCTCAAGAACGACGACGTTCGGGAGAGCATCCACAACCTTTGATCTCTTATTGAACTCCTCCCGGGATATCTCACCGTAGAGGACGTGATGTTTCCAGAGGGCGTTTGAAACCTCTGCCAAGGCATAGTCAAGTGAGACGACGTCTTTAAAAAGTAGCTCCTCTACCCGTTCCCAACCGGGTTCAAGGAGAATGTACTTCGCAAGGACGGAGGCGTCAATTGCTATCACGGTCCTCCCTCACGTATCTTTTTGCGGTTCCTTCTTTAGCAGGAGTTCCCCCAGCGAGCAGCTCGTGCATCATCTCAATGGTCCTTCTTTTCTCCTCTTCGTTTATTCTCAAAACTATGAACGCCCTTATCTCCTCGCTCCAGTTAATGTCGTACTCCTTCATCTTGGCCTTTAGTTTATCGGGAATACGGACGCTTATCACAGCCATGCAACCACCATTTACAAAAACGCATTACAAAGATATAAACATTACTGTCATACCTTCACGTATTTCCACTTCCCCCTCTTGAACGCCCACCAGAAGAGGGCCGCGGTCGTGAAGGTTTCGAGGCTCATCGCTATCCACGCGGCTATGACGCCCAGACCCCCAAAGGTGAAGCCGGGGAAGGTTATGCCCAGTATCTCGAAGGGAGGTATTGTAAAGCCGAATCCGAGGAGGTACGCGGGCACTATGCGGAAGAGAAGCTTGCTGACGGCGGTGATGTACATCGGCGTCTTGGTGTCCCCTGCTCCCCTAAGTGCACCGCCGAGGACGAAGAGCCAACCGAGGGGAATCTCGCTTATTCCGACTATTATGAGGTATATGCTCGCCAGCCTCATGACCTCGCCGTAGTTCGGGTCGCTCGGGCTTATGAAGGGCATGACGAGGTAGCGCGGGAATGCTATAAGTACGAACGCCATGACCGCCATGAACACACCGACCATCTTGAGGGCCTCATAAACGGTGCGCTCCGCCTTCTCCGGGTTCTCCTCTCCAAGACCCTGGCCGACGAGGGCGGAGGTGGCGACGTTGAAGCCAAAGGCCGGCATGTAAGCTATGCTCTCCACGCGGAGGCCAACCTGATGGGAGGCAAGGGCCACGGTTCCAAAGCGCGTGACTATGCTCATGTATATGAAGTTGTAAAAGCTAAATATCCCGCGCTCAACCATGGTGGGGATTCCTATGCGGAGTATCCTTCCCGCCATGTCCGGGTGGAAGCTCCAGCTCGGCCGGAACCTCAGCACGAGCCTCCCGCTCCAAAGGAGATAGAGACCGGTGAGGAACGAGGTGGTGATTCCTATGCCCGACGCCCAGGCGGCGCCGACGGGGCCAAGCTCGGGAAAACCGAGCTTTCCGAATATGAGGAGGTAATCGAGAACCGCGTTTACCACGTTCATAAGGATGCCGAGCTTCATGGGCGTCTTCGTGTCTCCGGCGCCCCTGAGGGCGGAGAAGGCTGTAAAGCCGGCGAATCGAATCGGATAGAACGCGAAGAGCACCTTTATGTACCTGTAGCCCAAGGCAACGACATCCGGTTTTGCCCCCATTATCCTCAGGATATCGTCGCCGAAGACCCACCCAAAGAGCATGACGGGGATTCCCAGGAGAAATGCGAGATAGAGGCTCTGCTCCAGTGCAAGAACGGCGCTCTCCTCGTCCTTCGCCCCGACGAATCTCGCGACGAGAGCTAGTGTCCCCGTCGCAATGGCGGCCATTATCGGCATCATGAACCAGCTGACCTGGCCGCCGAGACCGACTGCTGCCAAGGCCAACGCACCGAGCTGGCCGACCATCATCATGTCCACTAAGTTGAGCAGGGTCTGGGAGATGTTGCCCATTATGGCGGGCCATGCTAAAGCCCAAAGCCGCCGCTGGTTATCGTTGAGGTGTATCATTAAGACGTCCCTCTAAACGGGCAGAACGGCGTTTGAGTTAATAAGGATTGCGGTAAGGATTAAAGATGTCACTGCTTCAGAAAAGCGGGCGGAGAAGAAAATAAAAGGGCTCAGTAGGCGAGGTTCCTCTTCTTCTTCCACTTGTGGGACCAGCTGTACTTCCTCATGCGCCTGCTCCTGCCGAAGCCGCAGGCAGCACAGTAGCCCTTCTTGACGTTAAAGGCGCGCCTTCCGCAGCGCCTGCATCTGATGTGAGTTGGAGTGTGGTTCCTCCTGCCCTTGGGTTCTGTTCCCGCTCCCATGATATCACCCCACTAAGGTCTCACTCGATCTCGACCGGGGAGATTGCAAGGACGTTGTCTCCCCTGATGACGATTTTACCGTACCTCTTAACCTCCTCGCCGTCCTGAATAAGAGCGGCGTCGGCGAGGACGACGTTCAGGTGGATGTCGTAACCGATAAGCTTGCCCCTGAACTCGGAACCCCTCTTCAGGAGCACGAGGACATCCTTGTCAAGGGACCTGTGGATAACATCGAGTGGTCTTTCCGCCATTTTCACGCACCTCCAAATAATCAAAGCTCATAGCGATAACGAGGGGAACGGTTTATAACTCTTTCCGTCCGCGGACGGGGCGTTGGCAATTAGACAACGACACCCCCAAAAGCTTTTTATGAAATGGCCTTACTCCAGTTTCAGGTGGTGAGTAATGGGAGAGAAGCCCGACAGATACGAGATTCTTCAGGATTTGATGAGGAGGAGGGGCTTTGCATGGGGCAGCTTTGAAATCTACGGCGGCTCACGCGGATTCTATGACTATGGTCCGCTCGGTGCGACGATAAAGAGGAAAATCGAGCGGAAGATACGCGAGGCCTTCCAGAGGGAGGGCTTCTTCGAGCTGGAAACACCAGATATAACCCCCGAGAGGGTCTTCATCGCGAGCGGTCACGTTGAAAAGTTCGTTGACCCGCTGGTTGAGTGTAAGAAGTGCGGGGCAAGGTTTAGGGCCGACCACATAGTGGAGGAGGCCCTTGGAATAGACACAGAGGGTATGAGCGCCGAACACCTCACTGAACTCATCCGCGAGCACGGGATAAAGTGCCCCGAGTGCGGCGGTGAGCTCGGCGACGTCTGGTACTTCAACCTCATGTTCGAGACCAAGATCGGCCCCTACGGCGACCAGAAGGGCTACCTGAGGCCAGAAACTGCCCAGGGCATCTTTGTGAACTTCAAAAGACTGAACGCTTTCGCCAGGAACAAGCTTCCCTTCGGCGTTTTCCAGATAGGAAAGGCCTACCGCAACGAGATTTCACCGAGGCAGGGCATGCTCCGTCTGAGGGAGTTCACCCAGGCGGAGGCGGAGATATTCTTCAACCCGAAGGAAACGGAGCATCCGCACTTCGACGAGGTCAAGGACGAGGTTCTGCGCCTTTATCCAATAGAGCACCAGCTCAAGAACCTCGGCACGATTGAGATGACCGCGCTGGAGGCCGTGGAGAAGGGCTACATCATGAACACCTTCTTCGCCTACTACATGGTCATGGTCAAGAGGGTTCTCCTCGACATAGGCATCCCCGAGGATAAGATACGCTTCCGCCAGCAGCTTCCCGAGGAGAGGGCGCACTACTCGCGCGACACCTGGGATGCCGAGATTCACAGTGAGCGCTTCGGCTGGGTGGAGTGCGTTGGAATAGCCAACCGCGGTGACTACGACCTGAGCAAGCACCTGAAGATGAGCGGCGCGGACATGACCGTCCTTATCCACTACGATGAGCCCAGGATAGTCAAGCACCTCAAAGTGAGCCTCAACATGAAGCGCGTCGGGCCTAAGCTGAAGAAGGACGCCAAGAGGATAAACGGGCTCATCCAGGGCTGGGACGAGGAGAAGCTGAGGAACCTGGTTGGAGTCCTTGAGAAGGACGGCAAAATCACCATCGAGGGCTACGAGCTGGAGAAGGACGACTTCATAATCAAGGAGGTCGAGGAGAAGATAACGGGCGAGAAGATAGTTCCCCACGTCCTTGAGCCGAGCTTTGGAATAGACAGGCCGTTCTACCTGCTCATTGAGAACAGCCTCGTCATAGAGGATGACAGAACCTATCTCAGACTGAAGAAGGACATGGCGCCGATTGAGGTCGCAGTTCTGCCCCTCGTCGCCAAGGAGCCCCTCAAAAGCATAGCCTACGAGGTCTTCAGAACCCTCCAGAAGGCCGGCTTCATAGTCGTCTACGACGAGAAGGACACCGTCGGGAGGAGGTACATGCGCTACGACGAGATAGGAACGCCCTACTGCGTAACCATCGACAACCAGACGCCCGAGGACAACACCGTTACGATCCGCGACCGCGACACGAGGGAGCAGACGAGGGTGAAGATTGAGGAGCTGCCGGATAAGCTTAGGGAGCTGATTTTCGGAAGTTAGCACTCCTCCAGAAGTATCTTCTCCACTTCTTCTTTTAGCTCTCCAACTTGAGAGCTGACGATAACCCACACTATTGAGAGGTCAACACCAAAATAGTGATGGACAACGACGTTTCTCAGGCCCACTACCCTTCTCCAAGGGACGGACGAATACTTCCCCCGGATATCCTCCGGAACGTTCTTTGCAGCTTCTCCGATTATTTCAAGGTTTCTTAGAACTGCGTCAACGGTTTTTCTATCCTTCACAAAGGTTTCGAAGTCGTAGCCCTCAAGGTATTCTTCAATTCTCTCTATCGCCTCCAGGATATCGTTGAGGAAGAGGCAGGGATCACGCTTAGACATATACCAGCTCCCCTTTTATGTGCTCCCAGAACCCTTTCCTGCTCATTGCGGCGTTTTTCGTGATTAGGTCAACCTTTATCCCCAACAGGGATTCGAGGTAGTCCTTAAGGTCCACTATCTCCCAGCCTATCGGCCTCTCGAATTCCACCAGAATATCGACGTCGCTGAGCTTTGTCTCCTCGCCCCGGGCATAGGAACCGAATATGGCTATCTTCCTAACCCCAAAACGCTCTCGGAGTTCCTCCTTGTGTTGACGGAGAACCTCCTCTATCTCCCCGAGTTTCCGCACTCCCATCGAATCAACTGGGACACGAAAGTATAAAAGCGTTAAGTCAAATTCCGCACCATGCCTCCAAAAATCCACCTTACCTACAGACGCATCCCCAACCGCGTTTTGGAGAGGGACGACGAGGTAGTTGCAGATTTTGGGAACGTTGTAGTCGCAAAGTCCCGCTTCTCCGGCATGCTCGCCCCGCTCAGAGTGAACGGCGTTGAGGTCATCAAAAACGGCTACCGCATGCTCTACTTCGCCTTCGTTGGGGAGAACTACGACATCCTGAAAGTCTACGACGAAAACGGCGGGTTCAAGGGGCTTTACATCGATGTCCTGGCATATACGAGGCGCGACGGGAACACTCTTGAGATGCTGGATCTCTTCCTCGACATCTTCGTCTTTCCGAGCGGGGAGGCCTTCCTCCTCGACGAGGACGAGCTTGAGATGGCCCTCAACTACGGCGTGATTGACAGGGAGACCTTTGATTTCGCCTACCGCGTTGCGAGGGAAATCCTCGAAAAGATTAAGCGGAAGGAGTTTCCGCCCGATATTGTGTGGGAGTACGAGTGGAGGGATTGAGATGAAGTTCCTAAAAGATACCAAGGACGGAACGCTGCTCCTGGTCTACGTCCAGCCGAAGGCGAAGAAGAACGAGATTGAGGGGATAGATGGGTGGCGCGGAAGGCTGAAGGTCAAAATAAAGGCCCCACCGGTTGAAGGAAAGGCGAATAAGGAACTTGTGAAGTTCCTCTCGAAGATTCTCGGTGCTGAGGTCAGCATCCTAAGGGGGGAGACCGGCAGGGAAAAGGACCTGCTGGTGAGGGGCGTGGACTCTGGGGAAGTCCTGAAAAAACTTGGACTCTAGTGTGCTCCTCCGTTCTGCCCTCGTTCTTTTAATTCACCACGGAACAGTCCTTTCCAGACAAAGCTTAAATCCATGAAGCGTTTTTCATCCAGAGGTGGTGCTCATGAAGAGACTCACTCTGGCCGAGGCAAGTGCGATTCTTATTGGGACTCAAATCGGGGCGGGCGTTCTGGGTCTGCCGTATGCACTTCGAGAGGCCGGCTTTGCCGGAATCGCGGTTATAATTTCGGTGGGATTCCTCACCCTGCTGACGGCCCTGTTCGTGCTGGAGCTCGCGGTTCACCGGGGCGGCACAATGACATCTCTAGCGAGGGAGACCCTTGGAAAGGCCGGCGGCTGGCTCATGCTGGCGAGCATCTCGGTTCTAAGTTATGGAGCCCTCATAGCCTACATCGCCGGAAGCGGCGACATACTCTCGTCCCTCACGGGGATCAACGGCACAATTGCGGCGGTAATCTTCTGGCTGGTCATGAGCTGGGTAGTTTTCATGGGGCTCAAAGCCTCGGGAGAGGCTGAGCTGGCACTCAATTTCCTATTGTTGGGTGCCCTTGCGGTTGCAGTGGTTCTGATGCTTCCGAAGGTAGACCCTGTGAACATGACCAGCGTAGACCCTTCAGCAATCGTCTCCGGAATCGGCGTTGCCATATTCGCCTACGTCAGCCACATGGTCGTTCCAGAGATGTACAAGGGGCTTGGAAGTGCGGAGAAGACCAAAAAAGCGGTCCTCATTGGCTACCTCGTGCCGATGGGATTCTACGCCCTCTTTGTCCTGGCATTCGTCGGCGCACTTGGAGCGGACACACCACAGCTGGCAACTTCAGCCCTCGAGAACTACTACGGCTCCCTCGGAAAAGTCCTGGGTCTCGTTCTTCCGCTGGCGGCCATAAGCACCAGCTACATCGGTATAGGCTTTGCCCAGATGGACAACCTCCGGGAGGCGTTTAATCTTGAGAAAAGGACTGCATGGCTGCTCACAGTCCTTCCGCCTCTGCTGATATACTTCGCCGGGCTCAAGAGCTTCGTCAGTGCTCTCTGGCTCGCCGGAACCTTCGGCGGACTGCTTTACGCCGGAATCCTGCCGGTGGCGATGTACCTTAGAACAAGAGACGTCCATCCCCCGAAGTGCGTCCTGATTCCCCACAGGATAGCTTACTTTGCAGGCGCGCTGTTTCTCCTGGTGTTCATCTATTCGGTCGCTTCACTTGTTTGAGCATTTCTTTTTCCCCATCAGATGCACTAAAACCATAAAAAGAGGAAAACCAGTTTCATCAGACCCTGAGCCTGCCCTCAAGGCTTATCCTCGCCTCCCCGCCGACCCAGGGCCTTTCACCTTCAAACTCAACGTACACCCTGCCCTCGCGCCTCAGCGCATGCCCCTGCTCGAAGACATAGCTACCCTTCACGAGTTTCTCGGTGAGCCTTAGATAGCCCGCGAGGATTCCACTGGCCGTTCCGGTAACTGGGTCTTCGGGAACTCCGACGGCCGGGGCAAAGAATCTCCCCGCGGCATCGAACCGGGAATCGAGGGTGTAAACGTAGATCCCTATCACACCGTTCTCCTTGGAGAACTTCGTGAGCTTTGCCATGTCTGGCTCAAGGTTCATCAGCTCTTCAAACGTGGGAATTCCAACGATGCCTTCCGGGGTTCCCGTCGTCATTGCCAATGCTGGGCCGACCAAGTTTTCCGTGCCGAGAATTTCCTTCAGGGCCTCAATACCAAGCTCTCCAATTACCTTCGGCTTCAGCTGCTTGAGCTACACCCTCCCGTCCTTGATGAGGACGTCGATCTCTCCGGCCTTGGAGAACATCTTGTTGATGCCTTCAGCCGCCAGACCAAGACGCCAGAGCAGGTAGAACGTCGCAACCGTGGCGTGGCCGCAGAGGGGAATCTCATCCCCAGGGGTGAAAAACCTCACCTGAAAGCCGTCCTTCTCCGGCCAGACGAAAGCCGTTTCGGAGAGGTTAAGCTCCCCCGCAATAGCTAGCATTGTTTCCCTATCGAGTTCCGGACAGTCGAGAACAACGGCCGCAGGATTTCCCTTAAGAGGCGTGTCGGTAAAGGCATCCACCTTAAATGCCCTGCACTCCACAGCATTCACCGGAAGAAGTAGGAGGAGAAATGTAAAAGGCTTGCGGCGTCACTTCAAAATCCCTAAGCTTTCGTTCGTCTTCCTTATGCTCTCCCACTTGTCGGCCATCTCAAACATGGCCCTTATCGCGTCTATGTTCTCCGGAACCACGTCGCTCTCCTGGTGAACCGCCTGGATGTAGAAGAGCCTGTTTCCGCGAACGCTGATGCTCTCCTTCCAGACCGCTATTTCGTAGAGGTTGTTCCACTCGCGGTGCAGGTCGCGGGCGAGCTCTATGAGCTGGGCCGTGCTGTCGAAGCCCTTCTCCTTCTCGAAGAGGAGAACCCTTGTAGTGTTCTCGAAGATATCAACGACGTCCTTGGCCTCGACCGGCTTCTTCAGCTCGACCATGATGCTGTGAACGTGCATGAGCGTAGTTGGAACGACAAAGGCTGAGGTCTCGATGTTTATCGGAATAACTGTCTGAACGTCCGGGCCGTGGTGGGACGGGACGGTAACGCTCGGGGTTATGGCATTCACCGGGCCGCGCTTGGCGTCGTTCGGGTCAGCCGCGCGTCGAATCATGACCGCGTAGACGTAGTCGATGTACTCCTGAATGGCCGAGAGGGTTCTGGTAAGACCTGTGGTGTTGCAGGAGACGACGCGGACGTAGTCCTTCCCAAGGGCCTTCTCGTAGTTGGCCTGGGCCACGAAAGAAACCTCCGCAGTGGTGGCCTTCTCACCGCCCTGGAAGATGGCCTTAACCCC
This sequence comes from Thermococcus celericrescens, assembly GCF_001484195.1. Lineage (NCBI taxonomy): Archaea > Methanobacteriati > Methanobacteriota > Thermococci > Thermococcales > Thermococcaceae > Thermococcus > Thermococcus celericrescens. The sequence goes on along the minus strand of NZ_LLYW01000038.1, from coordinate 17,090 downwards.
CGCCTTCTCGTAGAGCACCTTGTTCTTGGCCCCCATTCCACCGGGGGTGGCGTCGACTATGACATCAACCTCCTCAAGGAGGTCACTGAGCGTCCCGGCCACTTCAAAGCCGGCCTTCTCGAAGCGTGAGAGGAACTCCTCGCTCGCTGCATAGACGGGGATTCCAAGCTCCTTCGCGCGGTAAGCCTCAAAGTCCGGCTTCGTCTTGGTGACACCTGTGAGCTCCATGTCGTCCTGTTTCGTTACGGCGTAGGCGACGCGCTTTCCAATTGTTCCGTATCCATTGACTCCAACCTTCACCTTCATGCTACCACCGGAGAATTTTACCGCGATAAAATACTTAAACGTTGTTTTCACTCGTGGTGAAAACCGCTATTGATGGTACTAGATTTTTACATTTTTGTGCAAAGGACTTCCGCTGGGGTTATAAGCCAATCCGCCGGAAAGTTTACCGGTGATTGTGATGTTCGCCGAGATACTCACGATAGGCGATGAACTGCTCACCGGGAACACCGTGGACAGCAATTCCGCCTTTATTGCTCAGAGGCTCACCGAGAAGGGCTACTGGGTGAGGAGGAAGACGACCGTTGGCGATGACGTCGAGGAGATAAAGACCGCCGTTCGGGAAATCCTCGCGAGGAATCCGGGGGTTCTGGTCATCTCCGGCGGCCTCGGGCCGACCCACGACGACGTTACGATGCTCGCCGTTGCGGAGGCTCTGGGGAAAAATTTTGTCCTCTGCGAACCGTGCCTTAAAAGGATCAAAGAGTTCTACCGTGAGCTTTACGAGAGGGGTCTGATAGATGACCCCGAGCTTAACGAGGGAAGGAAGAAGATGGCCTACCTGCCCGAAGGTGCGGAACCCCTTGAGAACCGGGAGGGGGCGGCGCCAGGAGCGTACATCGAGCACGAAGGGGTCAGGATATTCGTCCTTCCGGGGATGCCGCGCGAGATGAAGGCAATGCTTGAGCGGGAAGTCCTCCCCCGCCTCGGCGAGAGGAAGTTCCTCCAGAGAAAGCTGTTGGCTGAGATAACCGACGAGAGCAAGCTGGCGCCGATTCTCATCGAGGCCCTCAAAAGGTTCCGCGTGAGGATACACTCATCGCCGAAGGGCTTCGGCAGGTACATCGGCATCATAATCTTCGGCGAGAGCGAGGATGAGATAGAGAGGGCCAAGGCTTTCATGGAGGAGCGGGGGGTTCGCTTCGAGGAGGGCTGGTAGCGAAACGCTGATAAGGGAAAAGGCGAATTAACCGCGTTCCGGGCTAATAACGCAAGGTGTTGCCCATGCTTCCTGCCGAGGTTCGTTCAATCATAGAGGAGATGAGGGCCGAGAGAATCAGAGGCGCCAGCTGGCTGGCCAGAAGGGGCGCCGAGGCGTACCTTGTCCTCTCCGAACTCCTTGAAGGGGAAGAGCTCGAGAGCGCCCTGAGGGAGATGAAGAGGGAAATCCCGGCCGTCAACGGTACGATGGCTTCGCTCTACAACCTCACGAGGTTCATTCCGATAACCGGAGACCCCGACGTGGTGAGAACGAAGGCCGAGGAGTTCATCAGGCTCGGGGAGGAAGCGAAGCGCGAGATAGGCAACATCGGGAGCGAGCTGATAGACGAAAACGAGGTTGTAATCACACACTCATTCTCCTCGGCCGTTCTTGAGATATTCAAGGCCGCACGAAGGAAGGGAAAGCACTTCAGGGTCATCCTAACCGAGAGCGCGCCCGACTATGAGGGAATCGCCCTCGCGAGGGAGCTTGATTCCATAGGGGTTCCATTCGAGGTAATAACTGACGCACAGCTCGGTCTTTTCGCAAGGAAGGCCACCCTCGCCCTGGTCGGTGCCGACAACGTTACCCGCGATGGGGCGGCGGTGAACAAGGCCGGAACCTATCTCCTCGCCCTCGCCTGCCACGACAACGGTGTTCCCTTCTACGTCGCCGCCGAGAGCTTCAAGCTCCATCCGGAGCTGAGCTCCGGTGATGTTGAAATCGTCGAGAGGCCCTACGTGAGGCAGGGCTACAGGGTAAGAAACATGCTCTTCGACGTTACCTCCTGGCGGTACGTTAGGGGCATCATAACGGAGTTTGGGATTCTGGTGCCCCCGAAGGAAATCTGAAGGCCGACGCGAAAAATCAGAAAGGGAAGAAAAGAGGCTCACTCCTGGTGAGCCAGCCAGAGGAGGGCACCTTTGATGAAGGGCCAGTTGCTCTTGATGTACTTGAAGTTGTAGCTGTCGCTGAGGGCCTTGCTTGAGCCGTAGGCAACTATTCTGCCGGTGCCAAGATCAACGGCGGCCGCGATAACCGGGTTGGTGCCCTTTATCCTGACGACCTTTCCGTCGGCATCGACTGAGTAGCTGGTGTCGTAGCCTTTGATGAGCCACACCGCGGTGCCGCCTATTGTGAGGGTGTTGCCGTTGTAGTACATCGTCCAGTCGTCTGGCACGAACTTCATGACCGGGTGTGCCTTGTTGTATACTCCAACGAACGGATAGTAAGGCCTGCCGCTGTTCTGGTCGTCGTCCATGAGCTCGTCCGGGTTGAAGGTTATTCCATAGTCACCGACGATCTCGTTGAAGTTCTCGACGTTGGCGTACTTGTACCATTCGCCCGCTATTAACAGGCCTCCGCCGTTCTCGACGTACTTTTTGATGCTCTCAATCTCGGCGGGCGTAAAGTCGTCCTTCGGGTCGGTGAGTATCACAACGTCGTACTCCTTGAGTAGGTCGTATGTGAGCGGGAGCTGGTTTATCTCCACCTCCCAGCCGAGCTCGCTCTGTATCTTGTCCACGAGGTAGCTGACACCGGCTTCGTTAATGTAGTACTGCCCATGGGAGGCATCGATAAGCACCTTGGGGATCGTTATGGTAATGTTCATGGCGGGTGTCTGCTGGCTGGCGTTCTGGGTTGTGTTGGTTGGAACTCCCGCGGTCTCATTGTCAGGGATTGCCCCGGTTTCAGTTTCATTTCCCGGTTCTTGCATCTGCTGAGCGGCCTTTATTTCCTCCAAGGCCCTCTGAAGGTGGGGCAGGAGGAACTGGATTTCCTCCTTGACATCCTCGCCAAGGAACAGCGCCTTACGCAGGTGTATCATGGCGGGGAGGTAGAACCCAGTCTTATCAGCGCGGTTCTTGAACTGCTCGTAGAGCGAGTACTCTTCCATAACCTTAGACATGCTGTCGTTTACCCAGTTAATCTTGTCCGCGACGTCGCTGTCGAAGGATACCCCGTAGCTGACGAGCTCTGAGACCGTGTTGGTGAAGTTCTCGTAGAGATTCTCAAGGTCTGAGAGCCTGGAATCGTACTGGCGGCTATAATACATCGTCAGGCCGTAGGAGATGGCGTTGGGGTTAGGTTTGTAAACCTCGATATCACCGGAATCCCGGGGTTCTATTTTGAAGTTGCCATAGGAGTACCACACAATACCCCTAATGTAAACATACTTGGAGCGGTGGCCAGGGGAGTAATCGTAGAGCTTGTCGTCTATCCTAACCGGGCCGGTTCCGTCGTCAACCTCCCATTCGCCGTGACCGAGGTCTGGATTAATGACCCTAACGTCCCTAACCTCGACGAGAACACTCTCCCACTGCTCCTGGGAGACGTTCCCAGTTGGAAGAACAACCGGATCCGGAACCTCCGCTGTTCCAAGAACCTCTATTGCCCTCTGATCACTAGAGGTATCCGCGTAGTTAATCTCTGTGAAGTCATCGTATTCTTTAACCATTGCCTGGACACTAACGTAGTCTCCAACATTAACTGAGGGAGTGCTCCTGGTGTAGACCCAGACGCCGCTCCAGGGGCCAGAGCCATTCTGAATCGCAAAGCCGTATGATGCAACGAAGGTAACAACACCGGTTGTTTTGACGACCTGGCCAGCGTATGGCGAGGAAGAGGCCTCACCCTGTATCTCCTGGATGGATACAGTGGGAATCTCTGATACTTCATATGTTATCTCAAGATACGGCTTGGTACTGTAGGTGGTCTCTTTTGAATTATAGGTTATACGTTCAGTGAGGTCACCCTCCGCATCAGACATTAAAACAAAACTCACTATTTTGTCGCTGTTAAACTCGGATTGGACAAAAGAGGTAACGTCCCATACAGACCAATGCTTGCCATCGGTGCCAACTAGGTCTTTGTCCAGTAGTGTTCCTGGATTTGGCTTGGTGTTCCATGTTATGCTGGTTTCACTCCAAGAATCATCGTCCACAGAACAAACGCTTATATTAACAGGGGTACCATAGGCACCATAATAGGTGTACACATAAAGACGAGCACTTGTTATCACAGCCCCCTCAGGAAGTCCCGAGAGGTCAAACTTCAGGTAGGAGCGATAATTGGAGCCATCACTGTAATAGGTTCCCACATAAAGACGAGACTCGGTTCCATAATTTGTGTCCGGACTTGCGTCATTGACGTATGCATCATCCGTTGGGGACAATTCTACCGTGGCTTGAACAGCATTCGCAGGCTTTATGGCCCATCCCGGTACCAAACTCAAAACCAAAATCAATGCTATTATCAACGCCCATCTTTTCATATAGACCACCCAAAGAAGAAGGGCATTGGAGTATAAATAAGTTTTTCCACAAATTGTCGATCTCTATTATCACCCAAGGTGTTCATCAACACCCATAAAGGCTAAAAAGCGTGCAGATACCAATTAAAGAGGTGGTTAAAATGTCCATCACAACCAAAACAGGGGATAAGGGTCTAACCGGTCTCTTCACCGGCGACCGCGTGGCAAAGTACTCGCCGATAATGGAGGCAAACGGAAACATAGACGAGCTCGACAGCTTCCTGGGGGAGGCCAAGCATTATGTACCCGAGGAGATGGCGGGGATTCTCGAGAGGATACAGGTTCACCTCTACGACCTGATGGCGGAGATAGCGAGCAAGGGAAAGTACGCAAAAGTTGGCGATGAGGAAGTTAGATGGCTTGAAGGACTTATTCATAAATATGAAGAAGAAGTCCAGCTTAGGGCCTTCGTCCTCCCGGGTTCAACCATCGCGAGTGCCAAGCTCGATGTCTGCCGCGCGGTGGCCAGGAGAACGGAGAGGAGCGTTGCAAGGCTCGTGCTCGACTATGGCTTTGGTCAAAACGCTCTCGTCTACCTAAACAGGCTCAGCGACCTGCTCTTCATAATGGCAAGGGCCGTTGAGAAGAGGGAGGGGAAGATGAAGGAAGTCAAGTAACCTCTTCGCTTTCCCCGTATTTCTGCTCCTTGAGCAGAACCTCCCGATACCTGGCCCAGAAATATGCGACGACAACCGCCATGCCCGCCCAGATGGCCACGGTAACCTCCCAGGCAGGGAATCTGTCGAGGAGCGGCCCGACGGCGAGCAGACCGAGCGGGCTTGAGAGGTGCATCAGGACGGCCATTGCCGACATAACCCTGCCCCTGAGCTCGCTCGGTATCGCGCGCTGTATCTTCGAATTGATGGGCACGTCTATGAAGGCCTCTATGCTGCCCCATAGGATGTTTATCCCCGCGAGGAAAAAGAACGCCTCGTTTCTCCCCAGGCCGGAGAGGGGACTTATCGCCCACGTGAAGGCGAGTATCATCACCCCGTCCAGGAGGAGGGTGTGGAAAAGGTACCTCCCTGCCTTCTTCCCGAATTTAATCGCTATCAGGCCGTTTCCGATGAGCGCCCCTCCCATGAAGGCGCTCTGCAGAAGACCGAACTGGTAGCTCGAGAACTTCAGCACTTCTCTGTAGGAGTACGGCATGATTACGGCCCCAAAGGGCTGACCGAGGGCTATCATAAAGAGGGCGAAGAACATAAGGGTCGAGAGATATCTGTTAGAGCGGAGAAAGCCGATGCCCTCTTTGAGGTCCTCGATAACCTGGGAAAAGCTCTCCAATTCCTTCGTACGCCACTCGTACCTTATCAGTATCTCAAACAGTCCCGAGCCAAAGAAGCTGACCGCGTTGATGAGGATGGCCAGCTTGATGCCTCCGACGGCGTAAATAAACCCTCCGAGGGCAGGGCCGACGAGACGGGCGAGTATGGTGAACGACGAGACCGTGGAGTTGGCCTTCTCGAGTTCATCGGGTTCCACAAGGTCGGGAAACATCGCTCCCGTCCCTGCCGAGAAGAACGCCCCCATGGAGGCCATGATCACCTGGACGACCAGAAGCTGGTAGATGCCCAGGAGGTCGAACGCGATGACGCAGAAGAGAAGGGCTCCCCTCGCAAGATCAAAGCCGACCATCAGGTGCTTTCGGTTGTAACGGTCGCCCACCACACCGGCGAAGGGCATGATTATGAGGACCGGTATCATCTCGGCGAGGATGAAAACAGTCATCATCGAGCCGCTGTGGGTCTGGTCAAGGACGTAGAGGGGCAGTGCAACGTCCTGCACCGCCCAGCCGAGCTGACTTATGAAGCGGCCGACCGCAAAGAGCCAGAAGTTCCTATTGAGGCTCACGGCACCACCTCCGCAGTTTCTGAACCGATGTTTATAACGGTTTCCCTAAAGCGGAGGTAATAATACATGGCTATCAGCACGCTTGGGACGGTGAGGGCGAGGATTATTACAGTGGTTCCTGCGACGTCGAGGAGGGGTCCAACGAGGGCCATGCCCAGCGGGGTCGTTGCCATCATTATTGTCTCAAAGGCAGTGAAGAAGCGCGAACGCACGTCATCGGGAACCGCCTTCTGGAGCTTCGTGAAGAGCGGGATGTTAACCAGGGTGTTGAAGAGCCCTATCAGGCCGATTATTCCCAGTAGGGATGGATAAGCCAGTTCTCCTAGGATGGAGCGCGTCACGAAGGCGAGGCCCGTCAGGCAGAGGAGCTGGGCAAACAGTGCCCCGAAGAGGAAATCCTCGGATTTCTCACCGAGCTTCAAAGCGATGAGCATGTTTCCGGCTAGAGCGCCGAGGGTGGCGGCGGTTTCGACGCTGCCGAACTTGACGGCAGAGAGACCCAGCTCAATCCTGGCGAGGTAGGGAAGAACTACCGCGAACACCGGGTTGAGGAGGGTGTTGAGCAGTATCCCAAAGCTCACGAGCACCATGAGGTTTCTTGAGTTCTTCATGAAGCGGAAGCCCTCGAGCATGTCGTCCCAGACTTCGCGGATGCTTGAGAGCTCCCGCGTTTCCCTGTGGTACTCGATCAGAATTTCAAACAGCCCAGAGCCGAAGAAGCTGACCGCGTTTATGAGGATAGCAAGCCGCAAGCCCCCGAAGGCGTAGATTAGCCCACCGAGGATCGGGCCGAGTATCCTGAGTATTTGACCGCCGCTCTGCAGTATCGAGTTCGCCCTCGCCAGCTGCTCTCTCTCCACCAGGTCGGGGAACATCCCGACTATGCCGGCCGAGAAGAACGCTCCCATAACGCTCATCACCATCTGAACTACTAAGAGCTGGTATATCCCCAGCAGGTTGAACCCTATGACCGCGAAGAGGAGGACTCCCCTCGCTATATCGAGGCCGTACATGAGCTTCTTCCTGTCGTAGCGGTCGCCTATCACTCCGGCTATGGGGTTCACCAGCAGTCTCGGAACCAGCTCGGCCATTATGAAGAGGCTCATCATCGCCCCGCTGCCGGTCTGGTCGAGCACGTAAAGTGGAACCGCGACGTCCTGCACGACCCATCCGGCCTGTGATATCCACCTGCCCACGGTGTAGAGCCAGAAGTTCCGGCCCATCCCCCGGAAATTCTCGAACATCTCCACTAACCCCCATGTCTCTCTAACTTAATTACCGAATTAAATAATTGAAGAATTAAAGAATCAAATCAGCTCGACCCTCACGTCGCCGTTCACAGTGCTGGCCTTGACCTCAAACGAACCCGTCCCTATAACAGGGTCGTCCAGGTCTATGCCGACCAATTTGACGTCTCCATTAACTCTCTTGCTGACTATCTTGGCATCGCAGAACTCGGTCAGGCGAAGCACGATGTCTCCGTTGACGCAGCTTACCTCGACGTCCCCCTCAAGCTCCTCGATGGTAAGCTCGATTTCCCCGTTCACGGTGGAGGCCTTCAGAGGGCCGGCAACCGTTAGATGGGCCCTTACCTCACCGTTCACGGTGCTAAGCTTTTCGGCCTCGCAGTCCTTCAGGTCTATCTCGCCGTTTACCGTCGTGACGTCCTCAAAGCGCACGCCCCTGGCCTTAAGCTCGCCGTTCACGTTCTTCGCATTTATCAGGACCCTCCGCGGAACCTTCACCTCTATCTCCGCCCAGCCGCTCTCCCTGAGCAGGTTCAGGAACCTTTTCTTCGGTTCTTCCATGATGATTAGCCCGCTCCCCTTCTGCTCGACGGTGACCTCCACCTCGCCGTAGACGGTGTAGTTCACCTCGGCGTAGTCGTTTTCCCAGCCCTCTATCTCGATCCGGCCGTTGGTGGCCTTTATATCAACTTCCCGGACGTTTTCAAATATCATATCAAACCCTCCAGCGGATGAAGTTCAAAATCGAAAAGGGGCCTCTCGTGCCCCGTCTTCTTTTCGCAGCCTTCCTTTCCTTCATCAGGGATCGTGATGGCGTTTGAGGCCTTTGGGATTACTGCAGTCTCCATCTCGCTCACCCCAGGTAGGCAGTCAGTTCGTCGAGGAGCTCCTTCACGCGTCTGTTGAGCAGGGTTCTGTCTATGCCGAGGCCCTCTATCAGTTCGGCGCTCTGCTCCTCCACTATCTCCTTCGCCTTCCTGACCACCAGCCTGTAGGCGTCGCCGTTCTCTATGGTGTACATTCTGCCCCCGGTCCTTATCCGAACCGTGCCGTCTCTGGCGGAGATTACGACGTCCTCGATGCGTATCTTGGCCCTTTCCCTGCCGACGCTGACCGAGACGTCGCCCGAGCGCAGGGACACGGTTTCGCCCAGGCTGAGGCTCTCGCTTCCGCTCCTGTACACGACCCTCTCCCCATCGACCTCGATGGAATACTCGTCGGTCTGGATCTTCAGCCTCTCGCCGACCTTGGTGAGCTGGAAACCGTTGCGGAGTTCCCTGATGGTCAGCATGTCCTCCGGGGGCATCTCAGGGTTGCCCTCGCGGAACCTCATCGGACCTATCTTAACCTCTTCGCCGCCTGGCGTCTCTATGATCTCGATGAAGGGCAGCTTTACGTACTCGAAGCCCTCCCCCTCGTAGGCCTTGATGAAGCCCAGGTCAACCACGCTGTCCCTCTTGCCCTTCTGATAGAGCCTGTCCGGGTTCACAAGGTCGTTCACCCTCAAGACGAAGCCTGGATCCGCGGAGGTCTTCCGCCCGGCTATCTTCTCCTCGGTCCACACGATGACCGGGCTGAGGAGCCTCTTCGTTACCCTACCGAGCGGCGTATCGGCCTCGACCGTGACCTCGCCGTCTACGACCCAACCGACCTTCTTCCTCCCGAACTTCACGGGATAAGCCTTGCCGGTTCCCTTGAGCTTCACCTCGCCGAAATCGGCGCCTTCGAACTCGTAGGCCTTGCCTTCAACTTTGATGTCGAGCCTCTTCTCATCGAACTTCGCCAGCAGGATTCCCGCTATGACGAGGACGACGGCATATGCGAATGCCGTTCCCGCGTAGTCGTGGAGCGTCTCTGACATTCCCAGCCACTGTCCAAAGAACAGAAATATGCTCGTCCAGAAGAAGCCCTTGGCCAGGGCAAAGACTATTCCGCTTACCGTCACCCCGAACCACTTGCCCACCGCGAGCAGCTCGAAGGCGAACAGGAGCGCCACGATGGCGTAGACCAGCTGGTCGTTGTAGGCCTCAAGCCTCAGTGGCCCCTTGAACAGCCATGCGATGAGCAGTATCGCCGTGAGGGCTTTGAGGTACTCCGCTATCCTGAACCTTGGGCCTTCGTGCGGGACGGCCCGATACTTCCAGCTAAAACTCATTCTTCCACCTCCTCAAGGGCAGTTATTATCTCAAGCAAGCGCAAAAAGAGACGTCCGTCGGGCGATATTTCGTATCCTTCTCCCTTTCTCACCATCCGGGTTTTCACCAGGAGCTTCAGGTGGTGGGAAACGGTGGGGCTTTCCACCCCAAGGGCATCCTTTATCTCCTTGAATCCCATGGGCCCCTCGGAGAGCATCTTCAGAATCCTTATCCTGTCAGGGTTGGCGAGGGCCTTGAGGGTTTTGGCTGCCCTCTCCTCGTCTATCTCGGGCAGGCTTCCGCCTTCGAGCTTTCTCCTGAGACGGGCCTTTATCGAGAGCATGACCTCATCAACGGGGTCAATGCTTTCCTCTAGCACCTCCAGCCTTTTCTTCAGCTCTTCGAGCTGAATCTTCAGGTCGTTCTCCATGGTACCACCAGGTACAGATTTTTGTAGTACATTTTTCTGTACCCAACTAGCGCGCTAGGTATATAAAAGTTTATCGGTTGGTGGTCGCACGAGGTAAGCGCCGCCCTAAATCCGAGGAGGATGAAAGAAGAGAAAAGCGAGGAAATCAATTCTCCGCCGAAAGTTCGGCTTCTATAGTCTTTATTTCCTCGTCCAGTATGTCGCGTATCTTCTTGAGGAGTCCCAGGTACTCAATCACGGTCTCTCTGTCCATAACCTTTCTCTCCCCCATCTCCTCGAGCTTCTTCTTCAGGGCTTCGTGATAGTTGATGGAGGTGTACAGAACCCGAAGGGCCAGTTCATTGGAAGTTTTTAGATAATCGAGGCCCTTTTCAGTTAGGCTGTATTTCACACGCCTCACCCTGCCCCGGTACTCCTCGCGGGGCTCCAGAAGACCCTCGTCGACCATCTTGTTGAGTATCGTGTACAGGTTGCTGTGGCTGGGCTTCCAGAGGCCGATGGCTAGCTTCTCAAGCTCCTTCAGTATTTCGTAGCCATGTGCCTCTCCCTTTAGGCCAACTATGGCCAGGATTATGTTCTTCAGCGGGACCGTGAAGAGGCCCTTGATTATCTTCCGCTCAACGTCCTCCCCCATTGTCACCACCCATAGTCGAAGGTTGAACCACAATCCTTATAAACGCTTCTCTCAACGACATGTCGAACTTTGACATGTTTGAATTCATCATGTTGATGAGCGACAATGGTGGTGGAGATGGCTTGGAACGAGTGGATAGTGAAGCACGCAAAGGCCATCGTGGCCCTCTGGATTATCGTGGTCATAGCCGCGATGCCCCTTGCGGCAAAGATGAACGACCTCACCAACTACAGCATGGACCAGTTCCTGCCCAAGGACGTGGAATCCGTCAAGGTGCAGGAAACCCTCACAGAAGAGTTCCCTGAGTTCGCGACCAGCGACAACCAGACGTACATGATAGTGAGCGGAGTGGACGTGAACGACCCCGCGACGCGGGATGCCTATGAGCGCTTCAAGGCCGAGGCAAGGCCCTACGGCTCGAATTTCACCTCCTACTACGATGCCGTTGATATGCTCCACAACAAGTCCTATGAGATAGCGCTCAACCTCACCAAAACGACCGCCAACCTAACCGGAATCTTCTATGGCTCGGCAATCAACGCCAGCAGCACTTACGGAACCCTTCTTTCTCAGATTGAGAACCTCAGCGTTCAGGTTGAAACCCTCAACGAAACCGTCCCCCAGCTTGCAGGGGCCTACTTCGCGCTCGAGGCCAACCTGAGCGTTCTCTACAACCAGAGTCTCACCCTCCGGCAAGCGCTCAACCAGACGGATTTGGCCTACGTTGAACTCCACGGAAACCTCACCAGCGCAAGCGAGCAGTTGAGAACGCTGAACTCCACGATAGCTGGCCTTAACGTGGGCCTCTACAACCTGAGTGATAGCTACGCGAGAACTTACCTCGGAACGATAGGAGCCTACGACGCCCTCGTTCAGGCTGGAGCCTACGAGAGGGGCCTTGATGGGGCAACGGCGCAGGCGATAGCCACCCAGCTCGGCGTTCCCGCCGAGTTCGTTTACGCGGTTTACAACGCCACCTACCCGGCCTACTCTGTCTACGGGGCCAGTACAATAACCGACGGCTTCCTGGCCAATGTCACCAGGGCGATGGTTCTCGGCAAGATAAACGACCCAATGCAGAGGAACCTCGCGGAGGCATACTCGGTTGCCTTCTACAGGGGAGTTGTGGCGTTTGACGAGCAGGCGGGCAGTGATTACGCCCTCATTCAGCTCGGCGAGAACGCGGTTAGGCCCGTTGATGAGATAGCAAGCAACGCCCTCAAAAACCTCCCGCTCGTCATCGAAGGGGCTGGGGGAAGCTACGAGGTTCCAGGTTTCGGTGAGATCCCCGCCAGCACGCTGGCCCACATCGTCAACGTCTCGATAGGCCTTGGAAAGAACCCGAGCGCTTCAGCGGTCGAGAACGCGACAATCGAGGTCGCGAAGGCCCTCATGACTGGAAGCCCTCTCCTCGAAATGCCCAACGCCGACGAGATACTCAGAACCCTTCTTACCCACGGGCCGACTGGAGAACTTGAGAGCAATCTCCTCGCAGGTGCTCTAAAGGAGAAACTGCCCGGGGAGCAGAAGGTCCTTGCAGAGCCGATAGTCAAGACCGTTGTGGGATTCGACACCAACGCGACCGGAGTTCTGGCCAAGGACCCGGCCCTGCTGAAGGAGGCAACCGTCTCGCTGCTCGCCAAGATTATAAAGGAAAGGGGCGTTGAGATCCCAGAGAACGTCATAAGCGAGGTCTACGACTCCCGTGGGGATGTCGTCCCGATTGCGAGGGAGATTCTGATTCAAAAGACCTCCGAGGAGGTCGGGAGCGAGGAGGTTGCCGAAACCATCGTCGATGCGGTTCTTAAGAACCCTGAGGAACTCGCAGCGGGAGTCGGGGTAGAGGGGGCAGTCAAGGAGATAATCACGAGCCTGGCCGGAGACGTCCCGATAGACCTCGGCAAAGCTGTGGACGATGTTTACGCCGGCAGAAGTCCAGAGGAGATAGCCTACAGCCTGTTTGGGCAGGGGGTTGATGAGAAGCTCGCCAACGTCAGCGCGCCGGAGGACGTCAAGGAAACGCTGAAGGAGCTAATGCTGACCGTTGCCAGGGACTACCCGATGAGCGACTCCGGCATAGAGACCCTCGTGAAGGAGAAAACGGTGAAGCTCGTCGAGAAGTTCGTGGGGGAGATTAACCTCGGAGTTCCGCTCCACATAAACGCGACCGAGCTTGTGAACATCGCCTTCGAATTCAGGGACGACCCGGATAGGATAACGAAGGAAGAGGTCAAACCAATAGAGGAGCAGGTTTACCCGTCCATTTACAGCCTCGCAAAGAGCTACATCGGCATGCTCAAGAGCCCGGACAACACGACGATGCTCATCCTGTTTACCCCGAAGGGGCTTGAGGGTGTCAGCGACCTCGAAAAGCAGAGCAGGGTTCGGTACGGGAATTCGATCAAAGCGAAGGAAATAGCCGTGAAGGAGTTCGGAACGGTCTCGCCGAAAGTCGAGGTATACGTGACCGGAACGCCCATTCAGACCTACGAGGCCATTAAATACGGCAAGGAGGACAACGACAAGACTACGAAGTTCAGCATCGTCGGGGCGCTCCTCGTGCTCCTTATCCTGATGGGGGTGGCGCTGCTAGCGACGCTCCTGCCCTTCACCGGCGTCGCAACGGCAACCCTCACGGCGCTGGGAATCCTCTACCTGCTCGCAAAGGGTGACTATCTGGACGTCGGGAGCTGGGCCCAGATGCTGACCGTCACGACGGCGCTTGGCCTCGGAATAGACTACTCAACCTACTATCTCCATCGCTTCAAGGAGTACCTGGCGGAAGGCTACGACCACAGCAGGGCGGCGAGTGAGGCGCTGAAGAGGGCAAAGGACGCGGTTCTGGCCAGCGCATCAACCGACATCATAGCCTTCGCGAGCTTCATCCTGGCCTGGGAGTTCCCGATATTCAAGACCATCGGCATGATAGCACCCCTGGCGGTCATCGTAGTCCTCCTCGCCAGCTTGACGTTCATTCCGGCGATAACCGTTCTCATAGGCGACAAACCGGCCTTCTGGTGGCCGGGGCACATCGAGCATCACATCGAGAGTGTGGATATCCACGAGAGGAGCAGAATCGCGGAGTGGGCCGTCAAGCACGCCAAAGTGGTTGTCCTCATAGCGCTCCTCGTGGCAGTTCCGGCGGCCTACAACTTTGTCAACTTCAACGGAACCCACGACATAAAGCTGTTCATCCCCAAGGACAGCGAGACCTACAACTTCCTCCAGCTCAGCGAGAGCACGGTCGGTGCGGGCGTTACCTCCCCGACCTACGTCGTGGTCGACCTCGGACACCCAGTTGGCGACGGCGACCTCAAGACCATCAACGAGCTCGCGGACAGGATATCAGCGGTTGACGGCGTCGAGTACGTCTATACCCTCGCCCGCCCCTACGGAAGGCAGGTGAACGTCAGCGTGGACGAGCTGAAGAGCCTTGGCGGAAACCGCTACATCTCGGAAGACGGCACCAAAGTGCTGATACAGGTTACCGGGAAGTACGAGGCCACCGACGACCGCTCCAAGGACATGGTGAGGGAGATAAGGGATATAGTGAAAGACGAGGAGAAGTCAGGAGCAATAAAGTCCGGAATGGTTGGCGGAAGCACTGCACTGGCGCTCGACCTCAGCGACCTCATCAACGACGTCTTCTGGCACAGAATCTTCCCGGTGGCGCTCCTGCTGATGTTCCTGTCCCTCATACCGACACTCAAGGGACTGCCAGCGGTTATAACCACCATAGGCACCATAGCGGTCGGCGTGCTCCTCAGCATAACCGTCTCCAGCTGGCTCTTCGAGAGGGTCTTCGGCCAGCAGGTCATGTGGTTCCTGCCCATGATGGTCTTCATAGTGCTCATGGGTGTGGGCATAGACTACAACAGCTTCTACCTGGTCAAAGCCAGGGACGAGTTCGAGCGCAGGAGCGCTAGGGACGCGCTGGTGGTCGCCGCCGGAACGATGGACACGCTGGTCGTCGGCCTCGCCGCTGTGCTGGCGGTAACCTACGGCTCGCTGATGACTGGAGCAACGTGGGGAATAAGGGAGATAGGCTTCGCACTGGCCATCGGAGTGCTGCTGACTGCCACAGCGGCGGTTTACTTCATCGGCCCGGCCACGATGGCTCTCTTCGGTGAAAAGGCCTGGTGGCCCCTGCACAAGACGAAGAAGGAGTGAGCCTCAACCCCTGCTTTTATTTTTCAAGTTCTGCCCCAACCCCCTTTCATTTTTTCGTACTCGACAGACTTTTAAACGCTGAACCCCAGGTTTAAGCATGAACATCGCCGAGATGCTCGCCCTCATAGCGGTCGGCTACGTCCTCAAGAGGCTGGTCAAATCGGAGAAGCCCTTCGACTACCTCCGAATCCTGGTGAACGACTTTCTCCTCGCCCTGTTCATCTTCGGAAACGTGGCGAGCAAGGACCTGAACTACCTCCTGAGCATAAAGACCGTCTTCCTCTACGTCTTCCTGATAATCGCGATAAGCCTTGGGTTTTCGTACATCTACGGCCGCGTCGTCCTTAAAAACGACCCCTGGGCCGGTGCGCTGATGGTTCTCTCGGTCTACCCCAACACGGCCGCCCTTGGCTTCCCGATAGCGAGCCTCTTCCTCGATGACATAACGCCCGCGATACTCTACTCCACGACCAACTCGATGATAGTCATCCCAATCGTCACCTTCATAGCGGCCCACTACTCCAGCGGAGGCGCGAACGTTAAGGACAGCTTCCTGAAGGCGCTGAAGTTTCCGCCGACGGTGGCGAACCTCTTCGCCCTTGCACTCGTCATAGCCGGCGTTCGGATTCCGAGCCAAATCCTTGAGCCGATAAGAACCGTCGGCTGGCTCAGCATACCCCTGCTCATTATCTACTTCGGCTCGCGGATAACGCTGAGGAGCTTCGACTGGCGCAAGCTCGCGGAGGTCGGGGCCTTTCGGATAGCGATTCCCTTCACCTTCGTTTTCCTTACCCTTCGCTGGGCGGCTCCGGGCGTCTTCTACTCGGTCCTCGTCGAGGCCTCGATGCCCCCAGCTATAGCGGCCAACGCGATTCTAGCCCAGTACCGCCTGAAGGCAGAGGAGGCGATAAGCGTCACCTTCGTGCTGACCCTGCTCGTCATAGGACTCTTCATGGTTCTCAAAGCCTTCCTGTGAGGATGACCTCTTCCCCGCTCTGAAGGACAGGGAGGAGGTCAGCCCGATGAGGCATTCACTATCAAGCTCCTTCCAGAACATGAGGTGTACCTCTCATCGGGCAATATGAAACACCTCCGCGGGATTTTCGGACTCTGACCGATGCCCTTTTTAACCCTTCGACATTTCTTTTAACGGTGGTCATGATGGAAAGAATGATCGAGATTCTCAGGGAGATTCTGGAGATCCCGTCCCCGACGGGCTACACGAAAGAGGTTATGGCCTACATAGCAGGACTTCTCAACGAAAACGGCGTGAAAACCTACTTCACCAACAAGGGTGCCCTGATAGCGGGCAACCATCCGGAGCCGGAGCTGGTTGTGGCGGCCCACGTTGACACCCTCGGCGCGATGGTTAAAGGAATCCTGCCAAACGGACACCTGAGCTTCACGAGAGTAGGCGGCCTGCACCTTCCGGCCTTCGAGGGCGAGTACTGCACGATAATCACCCGCTCGGGGAAGAAGTACCGCGGAACGCTCCTTCTCAAGAACCCCAGCGTCCACGTGAACAGGGAAGCTGGAAAGAAGGAGCGCAAGGAGGAGAACATGTACATCCGCCTGGATGAGCTCGTCGAGAAGAAGGAAGATACAGAGAAGCTCGGCATAAGACCGGGTGACTTCATAGCCTTCGACCCGAAGTTCGAGTACGTCAATGGCTTCGTCAAGGCCCACTTTCTCGACGACAAGGCCAGCGCCGCGGTGATGATAGACCTGATGCTCGATTTGGGTGCCGAGGCCCTTGAAAAGCTCCCGGTGGCGTTCTTCTTCTCGCCCTACGAGGAGGTCGGACACGGGGGCGCGGGCGGTTATCCACCGAGCATGAAGGAGCTCCTCGTCGTCGACATGGGCGTCGTTGGCGATGGCGTCACGGGTAAGGAAACCGCGGTATCGATAGCGGCCAAGGACTCAAGCGGCCCGTACGACTACGAGATGACGACGAAACTCATCGAGCTGGCCGAGAAGCACGAGATCCCCCACGTCGTTGATGTATTCCCCTACTACGGCTCCGACGGCTCGGCGGCGCTCAGG
>NZ_LLYW01000037.1 GCF_001484195.1 Thermococcus celericrescens | reverse complement strand
TGCGCAGCGTAGGCGGGAGGCGTCGAAGCCCGCCCTCCGGGGGCGGGTGGAGCCGTCCATGAGACACCGCCCACCCTCTGCCGTATGGCTAACCTCCGATGGGGGGGACAGCGGTAGGTGGGCAGTTTGGCTGGGGCGGCACACCCTCGAAAAGGTATCGAGGGTGCCCTAAGGTCGGCTCAGGCGGGTCAGGAATCCGCCGTAGAGTGCAAGGGCAAAAGCCGGCCTGACTGGACCCGTAACAGAGGCGGGTCCAGCCGCGAAAGCGTGGCCTAGCGAACCCCTGAGCCTCCCCGGTGGGGGCCAGGGATGACAGAAAAGCTACCCTGGGGATAACAGAGTCGTCTCGGGCGAGAGCCCATATCGACCCCGAGGCTTGCTACCTCGCTGTCGGCTCTTCCCATCCTGGTCCTGCAGCAGGGGCCAAGGGTGGGGGTGTTCACCCATTAAAGGGGAACGTGAGCTGGGTTTAGACCGTCGTGAGACAGGTCGGATGCTATCTACCGGAGGTGCTGGGTGCCTGAGGGGAAGGCTCCCCCAGTACGAGAGGAACAGGGAGCCGCGGCCTCTGGTCTACCGGTTGTCCTACAGGGCACAGCCGGGCAGCTACGCCGCGTCCGATAAGGCCTGAAAGCATCTAAGGCCGAAGCGGTCCCCGAAAATAGGCACCCACTCCCAGGCGCAGGGGGTCGGGCGACCGGTCCTTTGCCTGGGACGAGGGCTCGGGAAGAAGACCCGTTTGATGGGGCGGGGATGTAAGCGGGAAGGGAAACCGACCCGTTCAGTCTGCCGCTCCCAACAGCCCGAGGTTTCTGTCCCTGAAAGGGGGGCTGGGCATTTGATAGGTCAATCGGCCTGTGCACGGTCCTCAAGCCCTTAAATCTCGTTTCTGTCTGATTGATTGCATCGCAATATTGGACTTCCAGTCATGATGCTTCTCCACAACCGTTAAAACCCACCAGCGGAGCTTTTCTTGGTGATAAAATGAGAGTGCTGATACTTGATCTCGATGGCACACTCTGGGATCACGAGGATGCATCCAAGCTTACGCCGCCATACGAGTTCCACGGCGATTATCTGGTTGATTTTACAGGCGAGGAACTCCATCTCTTTCCCGGGATCAGGGAGTTCCTCGAATGGTCGAGTGAGAGGTTCGTTCTGAGCATAGCGAGCTGGAACGTTGAAGAGAAGGTTAGGCCAATCCTCGAAGGCTTTGGCCTTTGGGACTACTTCAGGTTTCCAAAGATAGAGAACCACCCGGACAAGGCGGATATGATAGCGAGAACGCTCCGGGAGCTGGAGCTTTCGGGATACGATGTTGGGGGAGTCATCTACGTGGACGACAGGGATATACACATCGAAGACGTTAAAACCATAGTCCCGTCTATTCAGTTCATCCATATGTGGAAAGATGCCAAAAGTTTTGAGGAGTTGAGGAAACTCCTTGAAAGGATGGGGTGATAGCATGGAGCTGCTCATCGTGAAGGATAGGCGCATAGACTACGACGGTTCTGCGATAGGAAGCCACTGGGCCTACAGGAACTTTGGAATCCTCGGGAACTCTCTCATCGTCTTCCGTGGAAAGTGCCACGTCAAGGTTGAGGAGATGATTGACATCGAGGATCTCCGCGCGAGCAAGGAAATCAAGAGCGACGATATGGTTCACTACATAGTTGAGGTCTTCGACCTTGTCAACACTCTCTTTGCCTCAACGCTCCAGAAGCTCTTCATAGCCCGGCTCTGCGAGGTTTTGGCTGAATATGGTGTGAAAACCCACAGGAAGGGCGACGACATATACGTGAACGGCAGAAAGCTCAGCATCTCCATAGCAACGGTCTCCCCGGTCAGCGTCAAGATCCACATCGGGATAAACGTTGAGGCGAAGGGAATTCCTGAGGGTGTTGATGCCATCGGCCTGAAGGAGCTCGGCATAACGGAAGTAGAGGGCTTCATGGAGAATACCGGAAAGGCCCTCGTGGAGGAGTTCAACAAGGTGAAGAAGGACAGCCTGAAGGTCAGGTGGGCTCAGTAGAGGAGAAAGAGAAGACTCCCCACCAGAGGAACCGCCAGGTTATCGTCGAGCCAGCCCTGGTACTCGGCCAGGGTCAGGATAACTGCCCACCATATTTTTCCCATCGTACCAGCATCAAGGAGAAGGAACGCTATCGCCAGCGCCGTCGCCAGGTAGCCAAAGCTTCCAGTCCAGTGCTTTCTCAGCTTGACGTTGAAGCCGTGCCGCTTGAAGTAGAAGTGCCTGATTATCTCGGTTATCCCGTCGCTGACGGCCATGGCCAGGAGCAGGGCGGTGGCGTATTCCCTCGGCAGAACCATCGGGACAACCGAGGCGGAGAAAGCGAAGAAGACCTCCCCGTAGTTGTGTTCTATCTGGTACCACGAGAACTCCCTCTTTTTGGGGTGCAGCCAGAGCTGGAAGAGCCCGAAGACGAGAGCCGCGCCGCTGAAGACCTCCGCGGGTATTTTCCCGTAGTAGAACATTAGAACGGCCGGAACGATGCTGAAGTGGATTATCTTCCTGTTCACCCACGCCCATTCCGGCCCGAGCCTTTTAGTGAGGCCTATGGCGATGAGTATGAAAGCAGCGGCGGTGCCAGCATAGATTCCCCAGCTTGGGAGCATTCGTTCCACCAAAAAATGAGAGGGGGTTGGGGTTAATATGACTTGTCCCCGAAGGCCCTTCCAACGGCCTCCAGTGCGGTGATGAAATCGCCCGCGTGGACGACGATGTACCACTCGTCCGTCCTCGCGAGCTCTCCCCGGGATTTTCCGACCAGCTCGCCGTAGAGCCCCTGGATCCTAACCCTCGGCTCCGTCGTCGAGAGCTTGAGCGTTATCTCGGCCGGCCTCCCGTTCTCCCAGACCAGGCCAACCTTGAGGCCCGCTTTGGTTTCCCTCCTCTTTCTCAGACCGAGCCTGAGGTAGCGGAGCCTCTCCTTGGGAACCCCGTTCTCTTTGGCCTTCTCCCTTAAGTACTCCTCTGCCAGAGTCAGCCCATGGAGCCCAAGGGCGTAGCCAAAAACCGGAATTCCCAGGTCTTTTCTGCTTCGTCCCTTGTATGCGTAAACCTCTATCCTTCCGCCTGAGCCCCGGGAGGCCGTATAAAATCCGTTTCCGTTATCGTTCCTGAAATCGCCCAGAAAATCCACCAGTTCATCGTACGCCGAAAACGGGAGCGAAAAGCTCGCCCACGTTCCCCAGACCCTGGGAGGGACGGAGACGAAGCCCATCTCCTCGAGGTGGTACTCGATCGGTTTTGGCCTGAGCACCAGAAAGCCCCTTTCCGTGAGCTCCATATCGAGGGACGTTCTTTCGCCGGGCAGCATGGCAGATTTGCCGTCGCTTTCAAAGTCCTTGGCCTTCAGCAGGCGGCTCCTCCTGATGCGCCTCTCCTCCCGCGAGCCCACCACTACGGGAACTGGAGTTCTCCTCCCGCTCTCCCTATCGTAGGGCACCCTGAAACCCGCCTTAAGCAGCTCCTCCTGAATCTCCAGCGACGCCGGGAAAAACGCCTGCATCCTCCTCATCCCTAACTCCATGGGGATACCTCCATGTTACTTTTATCTGTGGTTTTACCATCAGAATTTATAAAATTTTCTCCCTCGGAGTTGTCTCCCATGCCAAGCTTAAGCTTAAAAGCCCCTCCGCAGACCTAAGCGCGGTGGTGAGAATGGTTCATTGGGCAGACTACATGGCTGAAAAGATTATCCGGGAGCGCGGCGACAGGGATGAATACGTTGTGGAGAGCGGAATAACTCCGAGCGGTTACGTTCACATAGGGAACTTCAGGGAGTTCTTCACGGCGTACATAGTCGGCCACGCCCTCAGGGACAGGGGAAAGAAGGTTCGCCACATCCACATGTGGGACGACTACGACAGGTTTAGGAAAGTGCCGAAGAACGTCCCGCCCGAGTGGAGGGAGCACCTCACGAGGCCGGTTCGCGAGGTTCCCGATCCCTGGGGCTGCCACGACAGCTACGCCGAGCACTTCATGGCCATATTCGAAGATGAAGTGTCGAAGCTCGGCATAGAGGTGGACTTCCTCCACGCCTACGAGCTGTACAAGTCCGGCGAGTACGCCGAGGAGATAAGGACCGCCCTGGCCAAGCGCGAAGAGATAAAGGCCATACTCGACAAATACCGCGAGAGGGCCAAGCAGCCGCCCCTCGAAGAGAGCTGGCAGCCGGTTATGGTTTACTGCCCGAAGTGCAGGAAGGAGGCGGAGTTCGTTTCGTGGGACGGCGAGTGGAAGGTCTCCTACAAGTGCCCCCACTGCGGTGGCGAGGGCGAGACCGACATAAGGGAGGGCAACGTGAAGCTCCGCTGGCGCGTTGACTGGCCGATGCGCTGGGCGCACTTTAAGGTGGACTTCGAGCCGGCCGGAAAGGACCACCTCGCCGCGGGCGGTTCCTACGATACCGGCAGGGAGATAGTTGAGAAGATATTCGGCTGGCCGTCACCCATAGACCTGATGTACGAGTTCGTCGGAATCAAGGGGCAGAAGGGCAAGATGTCCGGCAGCAAGGGCAACGTTATACTCCTCAGCGACCTCTACGAGGTGCTCGAGCCGGGAATAATCCGCTTCATATACGCCAAGGCGAGGCCGAACAAGGAGCTCAAGATAGACCTCGGCCTGGGCCTGCTCAACCTCTACGACGAGTTCGACAAGGTGGAGCGCATCTACTTTGGCATTGAACGGGCCAAGGATCCCGAGGAGGAAGAGGAACTCAAGAGAACCTACGAGCTCTCGATGCCGAAGGTTCCCGACAGGCTGACCGCGCAGGCGCCATTCAGGTTCCTGGTTACGCTCGTCCAGATGCCGCACCTCGACGAGGGGGGCATAATCCGCGTTCTCCAGGAGCAGGGTCACGTTCCGAAGGAGCTCGGCGAAGATGACGTCGAGCGCATAAGGCTCCGCATAAGGCTCGCCAGGAACTGGGTTGAGAAGTACGCCCCCGACAACGTGAAGTTCAGCATCCTGGAAAAGCCCCCAGAAATCGAACTTAGACCTGAAATCAGGGAGGCCATGCTCGAGGTCGCGGAGTGGCTCAGCTCCCGTGAGAGCTTCACCGTTGACGAACTCAACAACGCCATCTACGACGCCGCCAAGAAGCGTGAAATTCCGAGCAAGGAGTGGTTCAAGGCACTCTACAACGTCTTCATCGGCAAGGATCGCGGCCCGAGGCTCGCGAGCTTCCTGGCTTCCCTCGAGGGGGACTTTGTGATAAGGCGCCTCCGCCTGGAGGCTTAGTCTCATTTTTTCGGCGCATAAACCTGGAAGTAGCTGTGCTCGTTCATCCTTTCACTGTGGAGCTGCCTGAAGTATAGCTTTGCCAGCAGTTCCACCGCGGTCTTTCCCCAGACGTTGAATCTGACGCGGAAATGCTCTTTTTCGCTCTGGAACTCCAGAACCACGGTCTTTTCGTCGGTGTCTGGTAAAACCCTGCTTATCCAGTACTCCGTGCCTACGATCTGTCCGTTCATGAGAACCGGTAAAAGGGCCCTCAGGTCGGTGAACTGAAGGATGAACCTCCCACTCGGTTTGAGAACCCTTGCGACCTCTTTGAAGGTTGAATTTAGATCCATCGGTTCGAAATGAACGAGGCTGTCTATGAAAACCACGTAGTCGAAGCTGTTCTCCTCGAAGGGCAGTTTTCTGGCGTCTCCCTTCACAAACTCAACCTTTGACCTTCTGTCCTTTGCGAATTCCCTTGCCTTGGAGAGCATGACGTCGCTGTTGTCGAGGGCAACGACGTTGAATCCCAGGTCTTCAAGGAGAAAGGAGAACCCCCCGGTCCCACAGGCCAGGTCGAGAACCCTTCCCCTCGCCGGCATGTGCTTCATCAGGAGCGGCTCCAGTGCTTCAATACGCTTTCGATACTCCTCCGAGTATACGTCCGTGTATGCCGGAAACGCCTCGTAGTACTTTTCGAAGCCCATGTTTTTACTTACTCGTGTGTCTTTAAATATTTGCCGCAAAAGTTTGTGTGGTTTTCTACTTTTTCCGAATTTTCTCGACAACAGGTTTTTATCCGCTCCCTCCAATGCATCTCGGTGGTGCCGATGGAGTTTAACCTCATAATCACCGGAGTCGGCGGCCAGGGTGGATTGACGCTTTCGAGGATCGTTGGGAACGCCGCCATGCATGAGGGCTACAACGTCAGGATAGGTGAAACCCTTGGAATGAGTCAGCGCTATGGAAGCGTTCTCAGCTACCTCCGCTTTGGCGAGGAGGTATACTCACCCCTCATTGAGGAGGGCAAAGCAAACCTCATGCTCGCCCTTGAACCTGCCGAGGCGTTGAGAAACGCCCGGTTTTTGGGTAAAAACAGCACGGCCGTGATAAACGCCTATCCAATCCACACGGCAACGACCCTCGTCGGGAAGGAGAAGTATCCAGAGCTGGAGGAGATAAAGGAAGCCATCGGCAAAATCTGCCCCGTGTACATGATGGACTTCCAGTGCGAGGCCGATAGGATAAACCCTAGAACCCTCGGCGTCCTGATGCTTGGCTACGCCTACGGGAGGGGTCTCGTGCCCCTCAGGAAGGAGTCCCTCTACGAGGGGATAAGGCTCACCCTCAGGGAGAAGCTCTGGGAGATCAACTTCAGGGCCCTTGAGCGGGGAATCGAGCTCGCAAAGGGCTGACTTTTCTTTTCACTTGTTGTGCTTTATAAAGAATGCGTAGAATATCGCCGTCGCTATGACGTACAGCAGGGCAGTCGCGTAGAACGGATAGCTCAGGGACATCCCGAACAGCAGGCCGCCGACGTAGTTTCCCCCGCCGCGCATGAAGGTCGAGAATGCCCTTCTTATTCCGGCGGCCGTTGCCTTCTCCTCGGTCGAGAAGAAGCCCATCATGAAGGAGTCGTTTATGGGCCACACTATGTTCATGAGGATGGAGCGGACGACATAGAGCAGTGCCGCTAACAGGAAGGTCTCTATCGAGGGGAATATCGCGAAGAGAAAGGCCGCTATGCTCTGGAAGGACGTTATCACCTTCACCGGCCCTATCCTGTGAACCAGCTTTGGAAGGCCGAAGGAGCCGAGGCCCATCGCCAGCTGCTGGAAGAAGAATATCCCGCTTATGGCCGCGAGCGTCTGCCCGAACTGGAGCTTGAAGTAGAGGCTCATGTAGGGTATCGTTATTCCCGCCCCGAAGCCTATCAGCGCGCTCGGAAGGGAGAACTTGAGTATCTTGACGACCAGCTCGCGGTTCCAGTTTATTCTCGGGTTCCTCACGGGAACGTCCCGTATCATCAACAGCGCCGGAATCACGAGGGCGAACTGGAGGAGCGCCAGCGAGATGACCAGTCTGTAGGCTATTCCCTCGGTCAGCCCGAGCCCCACGAAAAAGTCCGGGGCAAAGCCCGCTATGAGAACTCCCAGGGCGTTGAATATCGTTCCCAGGCCGAAGCTTATAGAGAACGCATGATGGCGCCTCTCCTCGCCGACCTCCTCGCTGAGTAGTGCCGTGAAATTCGGCTGTCTCAGACCCATGTTCGCGCCGACCAGGAAGAAGCCTAAAGCGAGTACGTAGTCGTTTATCGCCGCCACCTGGAGGAGCCTTCCCGCGAGCCCGAGGAGGGCCGAGATGATGAGGGTCCTCCGGTAACCAAGCCTCAGTGAGACCTGACCTGCTATCAGGAAGAAGAGTCCGCCGGTGAACGTCTGTATCGAGAAGAACGTTCCCATCGCCGCCATATCGTAGCCTAAAACCGCCAGATAGAACGGCATGATGAATATTGAGAACTGGAGGAAGAGCTGACCCGCCGCGTTGGCCGCTATGAGTATCTTCGCGTCCCTGCTGTAGTCCTGGAACATGTGCTAACGTTAATCTTAGCGTTTATAAGTCTGTCGAACCGAAGCCTTTTATACGCCGCTCCTCGTCTATATATTGGCGGTGATATCTATGGAGTTCAGGAAAATCCAATTTACCGGCAGGAGTTCATACATAATATCCCTCCCCAAGAAGTGGGTCAGGGAACACGGCCTCAGCCAAGGAGACGTCGTTCCGCTCTCAATAAACCCCGACGGGAGCATAACGATATTCCCCAAGGAGCCGAAGGAGATAAGTGAGAGGAAGGTCCTTACGATATCTCGCGAATATTCCCCCGACATGGCGGTCAGGCTCGTTATCTCGGCCTACATCCAGGGCTACGACGTTCTTGAGATTGTGCTCTCCGGCGAGATGCCCCTCTACAAGGTGAGGATGCGCAAGGTTCTCCAGAGCCTTCCCGGCGTTGAGATAATCCTCGACGAGCCCCAGAGGATGGTGGCCAAGAGTCTCCTCGACGAGGAGGAGGTCAACCTGGCCGAGCTCCTCAACAGGATTCGCTCGCTCATAATGTCCATGCTCGGTGACCTTGAGCTTCTCATTCAAAACCCCGGTGAGGAGGAGATACTCAGGGATATCAACGACCTCGAGAACGAGCTGGACAGGTTCTACTTCCTCATAATCCGCGCGGTCAACAGGATCCTCACCAAGCGCGGCGTCACCGAGGAGAGCGGCATAATCAGGAGGACCTTTGACCTGCTTGGCATACTCTTCATAGTCAGGAACATCGAGCGCATCGGAGACCACATAACGCGCATTGCCGAGAACCCGGGCGAGGTCAACGTTCCGTATCTCAAGGAGAAGTTCGGCCAGATGATGGCTCAGATTGAGGAGCGCGACCTCACGAAGATCGACAGGCTGATGCTTGAGCTCAAGGGGGAGATACGCTCCATCGACTACCGCCAGTCAATAGCCCTTGAGAGCTACCGCAGGATTCTCGAGTACCTTGAGAACATCGGCGAGACGATAATCAACATGGCCCTGAGCTGAAGTTCATATCTTTTCGTTTCCACAACTCTTTTAACCATTCGAGGACTTTTTATTACGGTGGTTCTCATGGTCGCGATAATAGTTCACGGCGGTGCCGGCACGATAAGGAAGGAGGAGCGCATTCCAAAGGTCATCGAAGGCGTTAGAGAGGCTGTTCTGGCCGGCTGGCGCGAACTCAAGAGGGGTTCTGCTTTAGATGCGGTCGAGGAGGCCGTCAAAGCCCTCGAGGACAACCCGCTCTTCAACGCAGGCACCGGAAGCGTCCTCACCCTCGACGGGAA
This sequence comes from Thermococcus celericrescens, assembly GCF_001484195.1. NCBI lineage: Archaea > Methanobacteriati > Methanobacteriota > Thermococci > Thermococcales > Thermococcaceae > Thermococcus > Thermococcus celericrescens. The sequence continues at coordinate 17,221 of NZ_LLYW01000037.1, read as the reverse complement.
GGTCGAGATGGACGCGGCCATAATGCGCGGCAAAACCTTCGATGCCGGGGCCGTCGCCGGGATCTGGGGCGTCAAGAACCCCATAAGCGTCGCGAGGAAGGTGATGGAGAAGACCGACCACGTGCTCCTCAACGGCGAGGGAGCGGTAAAGTTCGCCAGGCTCATGGGCTTCGAGGAGTACAACCCAATGACCGACGAGAGGCTGAAACAGTGGGAGGAGCTGAGGAAGAAGCTCGTTGAAAGCGGAGAAACGAGGCACTGGAAGAAGCTCAACGAGCTCATCAAGGAGTACCCGGAGGTGCTGAGGAGTACCGTTGGGGCTGTTGCCTTCGACGGTGAGGAGGTAGTGGCAGGAACATCCACCGGCGGGGTATTCCTCAAGATGTTCGGCAGGGTTGGTGACACCCCGATAATCGGAGGCGGAACCTACGCCAACGAAGTTGCCGGGGCTTCCTGCACCGGTCTCGGCGAAGTGGCGATAAAACTCGCCCTGGCCAAAAGCGCCACCGACTTCGTCCGCCTCGGAATGGACGCCCAGTCCGCCAGCGAGGCCGCGATAAGTCTCGCCACAAAGTACTTCGGCGCCGACACCATGGGCATAATAATGGTCGACGCCAGAGGCAACGTGGGCTTCGCGAAAAATACGAAACACATGAGCCACGCCTTCATGAGGGAGGGAATGGACGAACCCACAGCGGGGGTTTGAGCCATCGACAAAGCGCTCCGGGACATCTGGCTCCTCAACGTCTCGACCTTCTTTTTCTTCTTAGGAATAAGCGTAGTCAACCCCATAATATCGCCCTTCGCGATAACCCTCAACGCCACCCCATTCCTGGTTGGCCTGGTCGCGGGAGTTGCCTCCGTCGTCTCTCTGTTCTCGAAACCGATCGGCGGCCTCATCGGGGATAGGGGGTATCGGTTCCAGGCTATGATGGCCGGCAATGTCCTTGGAATGCTAGCCGGGCTCCTCTACATAACCTCGGCACTCCTCGGAAATCTGTGGATATTTGCCTTTGCAAGGGCGATCCACGGCTTCTCCATGGGGATATTCTTCCCCTCCAGCCTCTCCACGGCCGTTGATCTCGCACCCGAGGGACGTATCGGCGAGACGCTGGGCTGGCGAGGTATGATGTTCTCCCTCGGCAACATAATCGGCCCGGCCCTCGGCGGCTACCTTTCCGACCTCCTCGGCTTTGTGGGAGCCTTCTCCTTCACCGTGATATTTTCCCTCGTTGGCCTCGCCCTCGTAGTCCCGGTCTGGCTCGATGGCAGAAGGGCCGTTGCCAGGAGGGAGGAGAGGCACGAGGATGTCAGCTACTCAGAGCTCCTCAGGAGCTATTTCGTTGCCGCGTCGCTGGCGCTGTTCTTCTTCTCCTTCTCCTACGCCGGCGTCATAACTTACCTTCCCGCGCTCTACAAGGTACTGGAGATGCCCCAGAGCCTGTTCGGCTTCTACATGATGGTCATCGGGATATCGAGCTTCATAATGAGACTCGTGGGTGGCAGAAGCGCCGACAGGATGGGCCCGATTCCCGTCATACGTGCCGGCATGCTCCTCGTTATCCTCGGCTACATCGTGCTGATCCTTTACAGGCTCCCGCCCTACTCCTACGTCAGCGCACTCCTAATCGGCGCGGGCTTCGGCCTCTCCGTTCCCGCGATGCAGCTCATGGCCCTTGGAAACCTCCCTCAGAGGATAAGGACGATGGGTTCGAGCGTCTACACGATGTTCTTCGACCTCGGAATGCTTGGGGGTCAGGTAACCCTCGGCTACGTCGCCGGCATCAGAGGCTACGCCGGGATCTTCCCACTGCTCCCATTCATAGCGGCCGCATCACTTATAATAGTCCACGCGCCTCTCATACTAGGAGGTAGGAAGGGATGAAAGTCAGGGTCTCCTACGGAACTGCCATAGCGATGGGACTCGTAAGGGCCAGGATGCTGGCCAGACCAACCACCGCGTACCTCATGACGTACCACGACGGCCGCTGTCGTAACAACTGTGCCTTCTGTCCCCAGGCGAGGGGAAGCGGGGCGGATCTCAAAAGACTGTCCCGCATAACCTGGCCGGCCTTCGGCGTGGAGGAAGTCATTAAAAGCCTTCCAGGGGGCGGTTTTGCGAGGATATGCCTCCAGACGGTTGACTATCCCGAACTGGTCTCCGACGTCATCGAACTCCTCGACCTTTTCCAGCCGCTGGGCCTCCCGGTCTCGGTCTCGATAACCCCCGTGAATAGGGGGGTCCTTGAGGAGTTCAAATCAAAGGGGGTCGACTACATCGGCGTTGGCCTCGACGTGGCCAGCGAGAGGCTCTACCCGGAGATCAAGGACTCCCTCTACTCCTGGGACGAGATGTGGCGTTTCACGAAAGACGTCATCGACGTCTTCGGCGATGGAAAGGCCCTCGTGCACCTCATAATCGGGCTCGGAGAGACCGACAGGGAAGCCGTCGAGACCATCTGGAGGTCGTACTCGATGGGCGCCTGGGTTTCCCTCTTCGCCTTCACGCCCATAAGGGGGACCCGCCTTGAGAACGCGAAGCCTCCGAGCCTCGCGAGGTACAGGAGAATCCAGGTGGCGCATTACCTCATAAAGGAGAGGCTTGCCACGCCCGGCGATTTCGAGTTCGATGGGGACGGCTCCCTAATCGGCTTTGGAATCGAGGGAGAGGAGCTTGCCGAGCTTATTCCCCCGGAAGTTTTCACCACCCACGGCTGCCCCGGCTGCAACAGGCCGTACTACAACGAAAGACCAAAGAAAGAGCCATACAACTTCCCAGAGAGGCCGGTGGGGGACTACGTGGGGCGTGTTCTTGACTCTATTCTCTGAGGAGCCCGATTATCTCGTTGAACTCCTCCAGCGAGAACCGCTCCTCGACCTTTTCTCCCCTCGCTATCTTCATGAGCGTTTGAACGAAGCGGTAAAGCTCCTCGTCGTTCTTCACCAGGCTCAGCGTAACGTCCATGTCCTCGGAGACCTCCCCGAGCCGGTTCTCCTCCTTCATTATGAACAGAACGTCCCCGAGCCTCTTTATCCCGAGCCGATAGAGGTCTTCGTTGGGCGCGCGGTGTACCCCGCGTATGGCGCACTTCACGGCTCCCCTGTAGTTGTCCTCCTGAAGGAAGATATCCGCGAGTCTGAAGCAGGCCTCGAAGTAGAACTCCGGCTCCTCGTCCCTCGCCAGCTCCATTATCTCGTCCAGCTTCCGCTTGGCGGTCTCGAGGTCTCTGGCATTTTCTGCCTCTATGGCCTCCCGGAAGAGCCTCATGATCTTCTCACGCCTGTTCAGAGGTTCGTATTTTATAACCATCATCCCTCACCCCGGCTCTCGAGCCAGGCCTTTTCAAAGTCCGGCCAGACATCCTCAAACATCTTCTCCACACGCCACCGTCTCCGGAATGCGTTCAGCACCACCCGCAGATCCCTCTTCAGAAGTTCATAGCTCTCTGGGTGGGCGGTCGTTATGTGCTGGGCCCAGTCTATTATGAGTATCTCGCCCTCGCCGTGGGTCAGAACCACGTTGAACTCGCTCATGTCCGAGTGAACGATGCCGAAGCGGACTATCTTGAGGTACTCTTCCAGGACGCGGTCGAGTATCTCCCTTGCCTCTTCCCGCGTCAGGTCGGTGTCGCGAAGCTCCGCCAGCTCGGTTCCTTCTATGAACTCCATGACGACCACGTGCCTGTTCCATGCTACCGGCCTCGGCACCCGGGCTATCGGGCTCAGAAGAGTTAGCGCCTCGTACTCCTTCTTCGCGATGAGCCTCGAGACGTAGAGCCAGCTCGTGTGGCGCTTATCCTGGAAGACGTGGCCGTGGTAGCCGGCCCTCCGAGATGCGGTTCTTCCACCGATGCGGTTGAACTTGACGGCGACCCTTTCGCCGGAGGGAGTCATTCCGATGTAAACGTCGGCGTCCTTTCCCACGCCCACATGGGCGGGGTTTATCGCCTCGATAACGCCCTTCTTCGCGAGCGCCCTTATGGCGAGGACATCGTAGCCGTGTATCGTGAGCTGGTATCCTATGTAACCGATGTCGCTCCTCCTGGCCACGAGCCCCCAATCGTCGAGCTTCCCGAGCCTGAACGAGGCGGTCTCAATGTCCGTTCTCGTGAAGCGCGCGATGTCCTCCAGGGGCACCCAGCGGTGGTGCCGCATGTTCAGCTCTACCCCTCTGAGTATCCTGAAGTCGAGGTCCCGCAGGTTGGGATAGGCCTCTAGTGCCAGCAGCTTGCTCACCATCTTCCTTCCCTAAAGTCGGTTCCCGGCTGGAATTTATAAAGGTAGTTGACCGTTCCTGTCCAACAGACTTTTAAACGTTCAGCCGTCTATCGAAGGCCATGAGGAAGAAGCTCCTTGCCCTCGTGAGCCTCGGCTGGATATTCAACTACGCCCACAGGATGGCGATCCCTCCCCTCATACCCATGATAAAGGCCGAGCTGGGAATAAACAACGCCGAGGCCGGGCTCCTGATGACCGCCCTTCTCCTGCCCTATGCCCTTGTCCAGGTTCCTGCGGGCTACTTCGGCGACAGAATCGGCAGAAAACGTCTCCTCACCCTCAGCATAATCGGCTACTCGCTCTCTTCGGCCCTCATAATCTTTGCCCGGGGTTACTGGGACCTCCTCGCTATCCGGGCCATCTATGGAATCTTCTCCGGTCTGTACTACGCCCCCGCAACTGCCCTGATAAGCGAGGTCTATCGCGAGAGGAAGGGCTCCGCGCTGGGCGTCTTTATGGTGGGCCCGCCCGTCGGCAGCGGGATAGCGCCTCTGATAGTCGTTCCCATAGCGGTGAACCTCGAATGGCGCTACGCCTTCCTGGTGCTCTCCGCGCTGAGCACGGCGGTCGGAATCGCACTGGCCCTTGCTGTCCGGGGAGAGGTGTCCAGGCCCTCCCGGGTTACGTTCTCAATCCCGCGGAACGTTTTCCTCCTCAGCGCGGCAAACTTCATAGTCCTGGCGGCTTTCTTTGGTCTCCTCACGTTCCTTGTGTCCTTCCTGGTGAACGCGGGGGTCTCCCTTGAAACCGCGTCCCTGCTGTTCTCCCTTCTCTCGGTTATTGGAATCGCTGGCTCGCTCGTGGGGGGCGGACTGTACGACAGGATTGGGAGGCGCAGCGTGGCTGTGGTCTTTGGCCTCAACGCCCTCCTCACGCTCCTCCTGGCCGTGACGGCATCTCCCTGGGTTATCGTCCCGCTGGGCATCACGTTCTACTCTGTTGGCGCCATAGTCACAGCCTACACCTCTGAAAAGGCCACCGGGGAGAACCTCGGTTCTGTTATTGGCTTCGTCAACATGGTGGGCTTCTTTGGGGCCACGGTGGGGCCCTATCTCGTCGGTCTCCTGATAGATCACTTCGGCTACGAAAAGGCTTTCCTGTCGATACCCGCCATGTACATGCTGGCGTGGGCAGTCATAAAACTGGAGGAGGGTATGGAAGGAAGAAAAGAGGGACGGCTCAGCCGTACATGACTTCGTGCATCGCTATCTGCTGGGCGAGCCTCTGCTCCGCGCCGAAGACCTTCTCGATGGCCTTCATGAAGTCCTCCTGGGTGACGTACTCGCGCCTCGCCCTTATGGCGAACATTCCTGCCTCGGTCGCTATGGCCTTGAGGTCCGCACCGCTGGCTCCCTCCGTCATCTCCGCTATGACGCGCAGGTCGACGTCCCTGAGGTTCATCTTCCTCGTGTGCACTTTGATTATCTCCAGCCTGCCGCGGAAGTCTGGGAGCGGGACCTCTATGAGTCTGTCGAACCTGCCGGGCCTCAGCAGAGCGGGATCGAGGATGTCCGGCCTGTTGGTGGCGGCGATTATCTTGACGTTGCCCCTCGGGTCGAAGCCGTCCATCTCCGCCAGGAGCTGCATGAGGGTTCTGTTGACCTCCCTCTCGCCGCCCGTGGTTTCGTCCATCCTCTTCGCTCCTATTGCGTCTATCTCGTCTATGAAAATTATGGTCGGGGCTTTCTCCTTGGCGAGTTCAAACAGCTCGTGGACGAGTCTGGCGCCCTCTCCTATGAACTTCCTCACGAGTTCGCTGCCAACGACGCGGATGAAGGTCGCGTTGGCCTCGTGGGCCAGGGCCTTGGCCATGAGGGTCTTTCCACAGCCGGGCGGACCATAGAGGAGAACCCCCTTCGGCGGCTCGATTCCGACCTTCTCGAAGAGCTCCGGGTGCCTGAGCGGAAGCTCTATCGCCTCCCTGAGTTCCTGCAGCTGTTTCTCGAGGCCGCCTATGTCCTTGTAACTGACAGTTGGTCTCTCGATGACCTCAAATCCGAGGACGCTTGGGTCTTTCTCGCTGGGGAGGAGCTCCACGACGGCCATCGTCCTCTGGTCGAGGGCCACCCTCGAACCCGGCTTAAGGTTCTCGCGCTCGATCCATGGCGCTATCCTGACGACAAAGCGCGGTCCGTTGAAGTTCTGGACTATCGCCCTGTCCTCGTCTAGCAGTTCAAGAAGCGTCCCCGCGAAGGCCGGCGGCTGTCTGAGCCTGGACATCTCCATTCTCAGGCGGGAAAGCTCTCTCTCCAGTCTCTCCTTGTCGGCTTCCAGGGTTCTCACCTGGAGCTCAAGCTGCCTTATGCGTCTCTTCAGATATATGACGTAATCATCGTACTCGTCCGTTGGTTTGATATCGACGTTTTCAACGCTCATAACCTTTCACCTCTCACAATTAAGGTTTCTGTAGAAGGGTCTTTTTAACTCTATCCTTCCCAAGATGGTTGGCGGGGCGATTTATATACTTGTTGGTACAAAACGTGCGGATTCTCCCGACATCTCTTTGAAGTAATCCTCCGGTGGTTTAATCTGCGAAATTCTTATTAACTTTAAACGCGGAGTATAGAAAGGCTGTATCAAGGGGTGGGTTGTAATGAGGGTGGAGATAAAGTTCAGGCCCGCGGAGGAGGGCACGATTCTGCCGTTTAACTACAATTACGACGTTTACACTCAGCTTGTGGCTAAAATGGCCGTAGTCTCCCCTGAAATAGCCAGGGAAGCAGAAGTAAGTCATGTTGACTATTTCACATTTTCCCGCATAATGGTGCGGAAGCGCGAGCTCATCCCGGACAGGGGGATTAGGGTTCTCTCGGACGACGTCTCGCTCTACATCTCGTCCTCCTCGAACGAGCTGATAAAAGCGGTCGTTGAGGGCTTCATCGACAGTCCGATTCTGCAGATAGGGGACGCCACTTTCATCGCCGATGACATAAAGATCCTCAAGGAACCCAGGATAAAAGAAAGCGCCCTGTTCTCGACGCTGAGCCCGATAATGGTCAGGACGGTTAAGCTGAGCGGCAACCGGATGAAGATATGGGACCTCTACCCCAACGAGGAGAGCTTCTTTGACAAGCTCCGCAAGGTAATGCTCATGCGCTATTCTGCCATAATGGGGGAGATGCCCGAGGAGAGGGACTTTTCAATAGACGTTGTCAAGTTCAAGCCCGTCAGGATACTCGTTAAGGACACATACTACCGCGGCTCGCTCATGATATTCCGCTACACTGGCTCCTCCGAGATCGCCCGCTTCGGCTATGAGAACGGTTTTGGGGAAAAAACGAGGTACGGCTTCGGGATGGTCAAAGTGATAGATGAAGAGCAAGAACCAGAAGCCCGAGAATGAACTCTATCCCCCAGACTATTGCGACGAGCCTCGGCTCGTTCACCCTGACCGTTCTCATTATCGTTCCCAGAAAGCTGGGGTACGGCGGTGCCCTCAGCGTCCCGTCGAGCAGCACTTCCGTTCTTCCATGTTTCCTGACCCCAAACCTAACTCCAACCGCCTTTATCACGAAGTCCAGAAAGTGCGGGACGAGGAGTATCGCCGCGTAAAGTTCAACCTTTCCGAGTATCCCAACGAGCCCAATCAGCGCCCCCATACTCAGCGTTCCCGTATCGCCTGGGAAGACCCTCGCGGGGTAGCGGTTCCACCACAGGAACCCCAGGGCGGCGCCTAGTCCCGCCAGCGCCAGACCCCTGGCGGGTCCGTCGGTTACCACAGCCAGAAAGCCCAGTGCCACGGCGGAGGTTCCAATCTCAAGGCCGTTGAAGCCGGCCAGCAGGTTCACCAGGTTTGCCGAGCCCGTAACGAAAAGCACCGCGAAGACGGGGTAGAGGATTCCAAGATCGATGGTGTGGCCGAGGATGTCTATCCGCGAAGATACCCCGAAGAACACAGTCGGAACCGCGACCAGGAGGGAGAGGGCCACCTTGTGGGACTGTCTGAGTGCCGTCAGGTCGTCCACGATTCCAACGACTCCGAAGAGCATGAATACAAGGAGGGCCCGGGCGGTTTCGGGATCGAGGGACGGTGCCAGCGCCAAGGGGATGCCAACGAGGAGCGCCAGTCCGCCCATCTCGGCAACTTCGGGCCGGTCGAGCTTGTGTATGTCCCTTCCGATGATGCCTGCTTGCTTCAATCTCCCCGCGAGGTAAGGGGTGAGGATGAGCGTCAGGGTTAAACCTATAAGCGGAGCAACCTCTATCATATCCAGGCACCCTCTGCTTGTAGGAACGCCCAAAAATAAACCCTTCGGTGGACGGCATGGACGTGAGGCTTGTAGTCTTCGACCTCGATGGAACGCTCGTTGGTGCTCCAAAACCCTTTACTCAACTCAAGGAGGAGCTGAAATCCAGGCTCCTGGCCGAGGGAATACCCAGGGAGACCCTCGGGGACCTCACTCCGATGTACGAGAGCCTTTGGAGGATAGCGAGGGAAACGGGCAGGGACTTCGGAGAGCTCTATTCTCATATGGTGGAGCTTGAAACCGAGCGCATATCTGAGAGCTTTCTCTTTGAAGGCGTCAGGGAAACCCTGGAGTTTCTCAAGGAAAGGGGTATCCGGATGGCGGTGATGACCCGCAGCTCCAGGATGGCGGCTCTCAGGGCCCTTGAGATGCACGGCATAGCTGGATATTTCAGCGTGGTGTCCACGCGGGACGATGTCCCTCCGGGGGAGCTTAAACCGAACGCCGGTCAGCTGGGGCGGATAATCGAAGCCCTCGGCGTTGAGCCGACCAGAACCCTCGTAGTCGGCGACCACGGTTACGATATACTGCCGACGAAGAAGCTTGGAGCGCTCTCGGTCATGATAACCTCCCACGAGTCTGGAAGGATGAGCTTCTCCGTCGATGTGGAGCCGGACTTCGAGGTTCCAACGATGGAGGAGTTCAGAAGTCTAATTGAGGCCCTTCTGGACACGTATATCGTCGTCCCTGCCTACAACGAGGAGCGCATGGTGGGCACCGTTTTGGAGGATCTGCTGCGCTACTTCAGGCGCGACGAGATAATCGTTGTCAACGACGGCTCCCGCGACAGGACCGAGGAGATAGCCCGCTCAAAGGGCGTTCACGTTCTCACGCACCTGGTCAACAGGGGGCTCGGCGGTGCCCTCGGCACGGGCATTGCCTACGCACTCCTGAAAAACGCCCGGCTGATCCTCACCTTCGATGCCGACGGTCAGCACCTCGTGAGCGACGCCCTCCGCGTAATGAAGCCCGTTGCCGAGGGTAAAGCGGACTTCGCGGTCGGCTCCCGCCTCAAGGGCGACACCAGTCAGATGCCGTTTGTCAAGCGCTTTGGCAACTTCGTCCTCGACGCGATAACAGCAGTTTTTGCCAGGAAGTACGTCAGCGACAGCCAGAGCGGACTTCGGTGTTTCAGCCGCGACTGCGCGGCCAGGATAAGGATAACCTGCGACAGATACGCCGTTTCGAGCGAAATCATCATTGAGGCCGCCAAAAGCGGGTGCAGAATAGTTGAGGTTCCAATAAAGGCCGTCTATACGGAGTACTCGATGAAAAAGGGCACCAACATATTTGAAGGCGTTAAAATCGCGCTCAACCTGCTGTTCGATAAGCTGAGGTGATGGATATGTATGCGGTTCAGTACATAGCTATAGCGGTCGTCCTCGTCCTGATGGTATACGTCCTGGGCAGGTACGGCCGCGGGGAGTTCGAGTGGGGCGACTTTCTCTTCTGGGAGGCCATTCTCATCGGTCTGCTGGTAGTCTCGATATTCCCGGTTCAGATAGCCAACGAGATCAGGAAACTCCTCGGCCTTGGGAGGGGTCTCGACGCCCTGTTCGTCATAGGAATCGGTCTCTCCTACATACTCATCTTCAGGGTGTACCTCACGGTCGATAAAACCGAGCGGGAGATAACAGAACTGACGAGAAAGATAGCGATAGAGCTTGAGGAAATAAAGGGAAGGCTTGAGGAGATGGAAAAGAAGCACTAAACCCTGAACTCCCCAAAGAGTTCCTCCAGGAAGGCCTTAACGCGCTCCTTTGGCAGTTTGAACTGTCGTATTTTCACTATCCCCTTCCTCTGGGCCTCCTTCAGCAGAATCTCCGTCGCTTCGTTGGGGTACATCTCCTCGTAGACTATCTCCTTTATTCCGGCGTTTATGACTATCTTGAAGCAGATGTCGCAGGGGAAGTGGGTGACGTAGAGCGTTGCCCCCTCGAGGCTTATGCCTTTCCTGGCCGCCATGGCTATAACGTTCTGCTCCGCGTGAACAGCCCTGTGGCAGTGTCCATCGACTATCAGGCAGCCGGCGTCGATGCAGTGATCCATTCCGCGCGGGGCCCCGTTGTATCCAGTGGCCAGGATGTAGCCGTCCTTGACGGCGACGGCCCCAACGCGGAGCCTCGGGCACGTCGCGCGGAGCGATACGAGCTTCGCTATAAGCATGAAGTACTCGTCCTTGGTCGGCCGTATCCGCTTTATCCTGTCCGCCTTCTCCCTGTCCAGGAAGATTTCAACCGGCATGGTTCATCACTGCATGCGCTTATTGAACATGTTGTTTCCGTCTATCTCGATGATGATCCGGAATATCCTTTCATCGTAGCTTGGGTGGGTCTCGATTATTTGAACTTTCTGCTTCCTCTCGATTGCTGGCTCGATGCTCGGGAGCACGCTTGATTTGATGCCAACGCGGAGGTCCTCGTAGTACTTCAGCTCCTCCAGGGCGCGCTTGAGGTTCATCGGCGTGTCGAGGAGCCTCAGGGCGGTCTCGTCCGCCTGGAACTCCCGCTCCTTGTGGAAGTTCGCGCGGGTCACCTCATAGAGGCCTAGGAGCGTCAGTGAGGCGGCACTGATAACCGGGCTTCTGGTCAGGAGCATCAGGACCCCTGTGAACATCACCATAAGGTACCTCCCGTAGGCAAGAACCGGGAAGGTCCTGGTGTCGCCGTTCTTTATGTGCCCCAGCTCGTGTGCGGCCACCGCCAGTATCTCCTCCTGATCGAGGACTTCGAACAGGCCGAGGGAGAGCACTATCGTGTTCTTGAATGAGTACGCGGTGGGGATGTACTCGTCCAGTATGTATACCCTTGGCATCGGCAGGCCCGCCTTCCTGGCCATCTCTGCGATGCCGTCGTAGAGCCAGGGCATCTCGCTCCGCTGGAGGGGAACGTACTCGCCCTTGATGTCGTGGGTTGAGGCCCACACGTAGAGCGCCAGCACGGTCCCGAAGGCCACCAGCGATATTTCGAGGCCTAGTTCTGCCAGTGCTATCACTGCCAGCAGGACCTCAAGGGCTATTACGATGAACAGCATCGTCATCACTTCTTAATCTTGGACAGGTAAGCGTAGGTCGCCTCCTTGAAGTTCGTCATAAGGGCATCCAGTATGCTCTGGACAACCTTTTCTTCAAACTCCTCTCTGGTGGCGGTTATAGCGTAGACGTACCTCATTCCACCCCTTCCCTTCTCAACGCTCCTCTTGAGCAGCCCTCTCTCGCAGAGGCGGTTCATGAGTATGCTTATGGTAGAACGCCTTATATCAGGGTGCTTCTCCTTCATGTACTCGTAGACCTGGCCGGCCGTTGCCACCTTGACCTTCCACATGTGCTCCATTATCTCCGCCTCGAGCGGCGGGAGAACGGCCTTTATCCCCTCCTCGGTAAGCTTGAACTCGTGCGGCTCCATGTTACCACCATCCTTCCCTGATGTATGATAGGGTGTCGGGGCTAAAAAGTTTTTGTGCAATCAGGTACCACTGTGTACAGTGTCCCCTTTCGGTGAAGAATTAGATTTTTAAATCCCCGCCTGGAATAACTATGGGTGTGGGCCGGTGGCTTAGCATGGATAGAGCGTCGGCCTCCGGAGCCGAAGGTCGCGGGTTCAAATCCCGCCCGGCCCGCCATTCAGCCTTGCTTACGCAAGCGCTGGCGGAAGGAGTGCGTGCAATTTTAAAAATGCTTGTTTTCTATGTGGTTTACTCGTCAATTGGCAGTTCTACAGTATTTCACGCCCCACAAGGCGTCCTTCGGACGCCGGAATAAAAGCGAAACTGCTCAAGAGGCTAGTTTTGTTGGTAAACTCTCCTTTATAAGCGAATTTTAGAGTGCACGCTTTATCTTGCGACAGTTTAACAGAAAGGGGACTTTTGATCAAACTTTGTTAAAGGATTGTGATTCCTTTTCAACGCTGATTCCTTGAGAAGGGAGTTTTGGGTTTAAAGTCTGCTTTTGAAACTTGGATTAGCATTATTGGTTTTTCTCGTGAGGTTTCAACTTCAACCTGCGCTCCAAGGGAGCGCTAAAGCTCTGAACCTCTCTTAAACAAACTTCGCCCATGGCCCGTTTCTCTCAACCTACTGGGAACTACACCCCACACCCCCTTAAACTTCGCCTGCGCGACGTTGAGCTTTGTTCTACGCAAGGGACGGTAATTCCGCGGAGTTTGACACGGGTCATGATTTTTTAGCTTGCTTCTTAACCACAATCCTAACTGGAAATTGCCCTTTTGGTTCTTCTTTGACGGTCTAACTCAACAGGGTTTGCTCGCTGAAAATGTGGCTTTTGGCGTTGAGAGATTCATTGCCCAATAATGTCCACCAACCGTTATAAGGGGTTGTTTAAAACTTCGCCTTTAGGTGTCGGATATGGAGGACCACCACCTTTTCGATTTGTCGGACTACAAGGTTTTAATCCCCAAGAAACCGGACCTTAGATACCTCTACCTTGAGATAACCAACCGTTGTAATCTCCGCTGTGAGATGTGCTTCAAGCAGTACTGGGAGGACCCCGAAGGCGATATGGACTGGGAGCTTTTCATGAAGATACTCGACGACGCCGAGGAGCTCCCTGAGCTGGAGATGATATATTTTGGGGGAATTGGCGAGCCCACCGTTCACCCGCGCTTCATGGAAATGGCGAGGGAAGTCAAGAACAGGGGATTTGCGCTGGGAATAAGCACCAACGGCTTCCTTCTAACGGATGAACGCATAAGGACGCTTGTTGAAATTGGCCTTGATCTGATATACTTTTCAATAGACTCCATCCCAACCCAGCCCGTTGATATAGGCCACATAAAGCCCGACTACACAAGCTCGCGCATAAAGAAGATACAGGAGGTCAAGAGAGAACTCGGGAGCGACGTTCCACACATCGGCGTCGAAGTCGTTGCCACGAAGGAGAACTACAGAGAACTGCCGGAGATAGCGCACTACGTCGGCTCCCTCGGCGTGGATACCCTTCTGATCTCCAACCTCATTCCCATAACCGAGGAGCACTCGAAGCTGATAGTGTACGATGGCTCGGTTGATATGAAGCCCATCATCGACAAACTGGAGGCAATCTATCACGGCTACCTTCACAAGATAGCCGAGTTCTCCCTAAGGACGGAGCGCAAGTGTGAGTTCGTTGACAAGAAGGTTGCCGTAATTCGATGGGACGGTGAGGTCGCCCCGTGCTATCGCTTCCTCCACACATATCCCGAGATCGTTTTTGGAAGGAAAAAGCAGGTTTATGCCCACTCCTTTGGGAACGTCAGAGAGAAGAGTCTGAGGGATATATGGACGAGCAGGGAGTACAGCTGGTTTAGGTTCGTTGTTAAGAACTCCCTCTATCCGAGCTGTACGGATTGTCCCCTTAACGAGTCCTGTTCCTTCGTTCAGGATACAAACTATGACTGCTGGAGCAACACACCAAGCTGCGCGGACTGCCTCTGGTCAAGGCGTATAGTTCTCTGTCCGATTCCTGAGAAGGGCATGAAGGGATTCTGGTGAGGTCGTTCCATCGATATCGTGCATTGAATTCACCTTTCCCTGGAGAAGTTTGTTAAACAGAAGGAGTTAATTTGTTCATCAATGTTGCATTCTTTTGCTTTCGTCAAATTTATTAACATCAATGTACAAAAATGTTTCCAAGAACTGCTGGAGGCTTCAGAGTATGTTTGCGTATTGGGGAAAAATTTTGAGGGTGAACTTGACAAACGGGACCATAAAAGAGGAGCATTTTGACGAGGAATTCGCGAAGAAATGGCTGGGAACGAGGGGTTTTGGCATCTACTATCTCCTCAAGGAGATGGACGCCACCGTGGACCCGCTGAGCCCCGAGAATAAGATTATATACGCCACCGGTCCACTGACCGGCACTACCGCCCCGACCGGCGGAAGGTACATGGTCATAACCAAGAGCCCACTGACGGGTTACATTGCCATGGCAAACTCCGGCGGCTTCTTCGGTGCGGAGCTGAAGTTCGCGGGCTGGGACGCCATCATAGTTGAGGGCGCCTCTGACCACCCGGTTTACCTGTACATCAACGATGAGAGCGTTGAGATAAGGGACGCGAGTCATCTCTGGGGCAAAACCTCGAGCGAGACTGAGGAGGCACTCAAAGAAGAAATCGGTGACAAGAGGATTCGTGCGGCGCTCATCGGACCGGCCGGTGAGAACCTCGTCCGCTTCTCTGCCGTTATGAACGACGAGCACCGCGCCGCCGCCAGGGGTGGCGTTGGGGCCGTCATGGGGAGCAAGAAGCTCAAGGCCATCGTCGTCCGCGGCCACAAGCGCGTCGAGGTTGCCGACAGGGCGAAGTTCACGAGCGTCGTCAAGGAGAAGACCGACAAGCTGAGGAACGACCCGACTGCCGGAGGTGGGCTGCCCAAGTACGGAACGGCCGTTCTAGTTAACATCATCAACCAGAACGGCCTTTACCCGACGAGGAACTTCCAGTACAGCCAGTTCGAGTACGCGGAGGAGCAGAGCGGTGAGGCCATGGCGGCGAAGTATCTCATCAGAAACAAGCCGTGCTACGCCTGTCCGATTGGCTGTGGAAGGGTCAACAAGCTCCCAACCCTTGGAATAACCGAAGGGCCGGAGTACGAGAGCATCTGGGCGCTCGGAGCACACAACGGCATAAACGACCTCGCGAGCATAATCCACGCCAACCACATGGCGGATGAGTACGGTCTGGACACCATAAGCCTCGGTGGAACCCTCGCAACGGCGATGGAGCTCTACGAGAAGGGCATCCTCAAGCAGGAGGACCTCGGAGAGGAGGCGCCCCCGTTCAGGTGGGGCAACAGCGAGGTCCTTCACTACTACATCGAGAAGATCGCCAAGAGGGAGGGCTTCGGAGACAAGCTCGCCGAGGGCGGCTACCGCCTCGCCGAGATGTACGGCCACACCGAGTACTTCATGGGCGTCAAGAAGCAGGAGCTTCCAGCGTATGACCCGCGTGGAGCAGAGGGACACGGCCTCGGTTACGCCACCAACAACCGCGGCGGCTGCCACATCAAGCAGTACATGATCAGCCCTGAGATTCTCGGCTATCCGTACAAGATGGACCCGCACGACATCGGCGACGAGAAGGTCAAGATGGTCATCCTCTTCCAGGACCTCACGGCTCTAATTGACGCCGCCGGACTCTGTGTGTTTACGACCTTCGGACTCGGCGCCGATGACTATCGCGACCTGCTGAACGCCGCCCTTGGCTGGGACCTCTCGACCGAGGAGTACCTCAAGATAGGTGAGCGCATCTGGAACGCCGAGAGGCTCTTCAACCTCAGGGCCGGCCTCGACCCGCTCAAGGAGGACACCCTGCCGAAGAGACTGCTTGAGGAGCCCGTCAGGAACGGGCCGAACAAGGGCCACGTCGTCAGGCTGCACCTGATGCTTCCGAAGTACTACAAGTTCCGCGGCTGGACCGAGGACGGAAAGATAACCGAGGAGAAGATGAAGGAGCTCGGAATCGAGGAACTCTGACCCAGTTATTGCCTTTCATTTCTTTGTTGGGATTTTTATCCTGCGGAACTTATGTGCGTAATGTGGTGTTAATCTTGTAAATCCACTTTTTTGTTGTGATTTTTTCGTCTCACAACTTACGATTTGTTGTATTTGATGTTTACAAATAGGTCCAGAAAGATTTCTCTGTTAATGCCATATGCAATAATACGTTTTAAAATCGAAAGGTTTATATTATTGATGCACAAAACGGTGCCTCGATGACGGGCGTAGTGCCCCGATGCTGAAATAAACCAGACCATGAATCGAGGTGTCTAGAAATGAAGGGTTGGAAGGCTGTGGTATTGGCCATTTTCCTGATAGGCATTATGGCCGGAATGGCCGCTGCGGCACCGACAAAGCCCATCGTTCGGAATAACAGCACCCAGCAGAAGAACTACGGCCTCATGACTCCTGGACTGTTCAAAAAGGTCCAGAGGATGGACTGGAACCAGGAGATCAGCACGGTTATAATGTTCGGCAGTCCACAGGACAGGGATAGGGCCGTGAGGGTACTGGAAACCATGGGAGCGCAGATTAAATACTCCTACAAGATAATCCCCGCCGTCGCGGTTAAAATGAAGGTCAGGGACCTCTTGCTCATCGCCGGCATGATCGACACCGGCTTCTTCGGCAACACCAAGGTCTCTGGAATAAAGTTCATCCAGGAGGATTACAAGGTTCAGGTTTCGGACGCCACTTCCGTCTCCCAGATAGGGGCGGACACCGTCTGGAACTCCCTCGGCTACGATGGCAGCGGTATCGTTGTTGCGGTTATTGATACCGGTATAGACGCGAGCCACCCCGACCTCCAGGGTAAAGTCGTAGCCTGGTACGATGTCGTCAACGGCAAGACCACCCCCTACGATGACAACGGACACGGAACCCACGTGGCCGGTATCGTTGCCGGAACCGGCGCGGTCAACTCCCAGTACATCGGCGTTGCCCCCGGGGCGAAGCTCGTCGGCGTCAAGGTTCTCGCCGCGGATGGCTCAGGAACGATCTCGGATATAATCGCGGGCGTTGACTGGGTCGTCCAGAACAAGGACAAGTACGGAATCAAGGTCATCAACCTCTCCCTCGGCTCAAGCCAGAGCTCCGACGGTACCGACTCCCTGAGCCAGGCCGTTAACAACGCCTGGGCCGCCGGGCTTGTCGTTGCCGTTGCCGCCGGTAACAGTGGACCCAACACCTACACCGTCGGTTCTCC
>NZ_LLYW01000036.1 GCF_001484195.1 Thermococcus celericrescens | reverse complement strand
GCGACCGGGTTGAGCGGCGCACCGTGGACGTCGCGCCTGTCCTCTGGGATGATCTCCGGTCCGCCGTCGATCGGCTTTCCGATACCGTTGAAGACCCTTCCGAGCATGTCCATGCTGACCGGAACCTTGAGGGTCTCTCCGGTGAAGCGGACGCGGGTTGTCTTGACGTCGAGGTCTCTCGTTCCCTCGAAGACCTGGACGATGGCAAGGTTCTCCCTTGCCTCGAGGACCTGTCCCTTCCTCTTCTCTCCGCCCTCGGTCTCTATCTCAACGACCTCACCGTAGGCGACGCCCTTGACACCCTCGACGATCATGAGCGGTCCGTAAATCTTGCTAACGGTTGAGTACTCCATTCCCGGCATCGACATCACGCCCCGTACCTCTTGAAGAGCTCCTCAAACTGAGCGTTCGTCTCATCCATGAGAGCCCTGACGTTCTCAAGCTCGGGCTCGTACTTCATACGGCCTATCTTCTCCCTGACGGGGAGCTTGGCTATCTCGTCAACCGGAACGCCCCTGTCCACGGCCTCCATGGTCTTGTCGTAGAAGTTGAGGATAACCCTGAGCATGGTGACCTGCTTCTTCGGCGGGCAGTAGGTGTCAACCTCGTCGAAGGCGTCCTGCTGGAGGTAGTCCTCACGTATCATCCTGGTGACGATGAGCACCGCCTTCTCCCTGTCCGGGAGGGCATCAGGACCGACGATCCTGACGATCTCCTGGAGCTCGGCCTCCTTCTGGAGAAGCTCCATGGCCCTGTCGCGCATGGCCTTCCATTCCGGATCAACGTTCTGGTGCCACCAGTCCTTGATAGCGTCGACGTAGAGCGAGTAGCTCCTGAGCCAGTTGATGGCCGGGAAGTGCCTCCTACGAGCAAGGTCTGCATCGAGCGCCCAGAAGACCTTGACAACACGGAGGGTATTCTGAACGACCGGCTCGCTGAAGTCTCCACCGGGCGGCGAAACTGCACCTATGACCGAAACGCTTCCTACCCTCTCCTCGCTTCCGAGGGTCACGACACGGCCGGCACGCTCGTAGAACTCGGCGATCTTGCTCGCGAGGTAGGCCGGGTAACCCTCCTCACCCGGCATCTCCTCGAGACGACCCGAAATCTCACGGAGAGCCTCGGCCCATCTGCTCGTCGAGTCGGCCATCAGGGCCACGTCGTAGCCCATGTCCCTGAAGTACTCGGCGATGGTGATTCCGGTGTAGATTGAAGCCTCACGGGCAGCGACGGGCATGTTCGAGGTGTTGGCTATGAGAACGGTCCTCTCCATGAGCGGCTTTCCGGTCTTCGGGTCCTTGAGCTTCGGGAACTCCTCAAGGACGTCGGTCATCTCGTTTCCGCGCTCACCGCAGCCTATGTAAACAACGATCTGGGCGTCACTCCACTTGGCGAGCTGGTGCTGGGTAACGGTCTTTCCACTTCCGAACGGGCCAGGAATGGCGGCGGTTCCACCCTTGGCCTGGCTGAAGAAGGTGTCTATGGTCCTCTGTCCGGTGATGAGCGGAACCTCCGGCGGGAGCTTGTTCTTGTAGGGCCTCTTAACACGGACGGGCCACTTGTGGTACATCTTGAGCTCCTCGATGCTCCCGTCCGGCTTCTTGACCTTAGCTATGACCTCCTCAACAGTGTAGTCGCCCTCCTCGGCTATCTCGACTATCTCACCCTCCACCCACGGGGGAACGAGTATCTTGTGCTCGATGATGCTCGTCTCGGGAACGACACCGAGCACGTCGCCGCCGACAACCCCGTCGCCGACCTTGACCCTGGGCGTGAAGTGCCACTTCTTGTCCCTCGGAAGGGCCGGGGCGGTGAGACCTCTGGCTATGAAGTCTCCGCTGAGGTCCCTGAGGGCCTCAAGCGGCCTCTGAATTCCGTCGTACATGGCGGTGAGCAGTCCGGGACCGAGCTCAACGCTCAGGGAGGCACCGGTTCCCTCGACCGGCTCACCCGGTCTTATACCTGCAGTCTCCTCGTAGACCTGGATAACAGCCTTGTCACCCTCAAGGCGGATGATTTCTCCTATGAGACCCATTTCGCCGACGCGAACGACCTCGTACATCTTGGAGCCCTTCATATCGTCGGCGACGACCAGGGGACCCGTAACACGAATTATCCTTCCCATTTCCTTTCACCTCTTCAGCTCAACACCAATTGCCCTCCTAACTATCTCCTTAATCGCCTCTTCGCCGAACCTAGAGCCGGACTTGTCCGGCACCTGAAGGATGATCGGAAGCGTAACCTCGGGTATCTCAACCTTCTGGGCGAACCTCTCCGTTATGAGTATTATTCCCACGTCGCCCCTCTCGATAAGCTCCCTGAGCTTGTTCCTGAGCCTCTCAATCTCGAGAGGCGTGTCCTCAAAGGAATAAACCTCATGGGCGCCGGCGAGTCTGAACCCCAGCGCCGTGTCCCTGTCCCCGAGCACGGCTATCTTCATGTGGCATCACCCGCCATCTCCTTTATCCTCTCTGGCTCGAGGCCGTCGCTGATGAGCTTGGCTATGGCCCTGAGCTTCCTGACCTCACGCTCCTTCTGAAGGACGTAGCCGAGCGGTGCGGCCACGCTGAGCGGGTAGAACCTGTTAAACTCGTTCACCCGCGTGAGGATGTGCCTCTCGAGGGCCCTCTCGAGGACGCTCAGATCCCTCTCGACATCCTCCCTGACGTCCCTGATGACCGGGCCGTACTTGGTAGAGTCCAGCTCCGCCAGTGCCATGCCGAGGTCGTCCACGTGCAGGAGTGGGTCGAGCCTGACGCTTCCGCCGGGTATGAGCATGGGCCTGATCTCCTCAGCGGGCATTCCAGCGACCTTGGCCCTGAGGACTGTGAGGATGTTCAGTTTGTCTATCTTCAGCCTGATGAACTCTTCAAGGATGACGCGTTCATCCTCCTTCCTGGAGAGGGCGTAGCTGAGCAGCTTACCGTAGTGCATCCTGTAGAGCTCGGTCTCAAACTCCCTGGGGGTTATCTCCCCGAGGATGAGCTTCTGGTAAGGCTCCTCGTAGGGGGTACCCTCTAGCACGACGAGTATCTCCTCCATGGTTTTGGCCCCTGCGATGGCATTGATCTTCGGGAGCATGGTTCCGATTTCGATGACGTAGTCCGCCGCCGGCTCTCCTGCCAGCTTGGCCTTGACGACGCTCGCCACGTTCCTGACGTCCCACTCCTCAAGCATGAGCCTGAAGAAGGGAGCGGACCTCTTCGGGAGGATTTTAATCATCAGCTCATAGGTTCCAGCCAGGGCTCTCTCCAGGGCCCTCTCTATGGATTCAACGTCGTAGCTGGAGAGATCGGCGAAGTAATCCCTGTAGTCGGTGTCCTCAAGACCGACGACGAAGTTCTGGAGCGTCCTGCTCTCCGCCAGCTCGTTGAACCTCTGCTCGGTGAGGAGCTTCGCCTCCATCGCCCTTATCCTGGCGTTGGGGTAAGAGTAGGGGGTGTATTTCCAGATTATTCTGGCCGTTTTGTATCCCACCCACGTGAACACCACTGCAAGGGTAGTGTCCAGTATTCCGCTCACCGCTCCTGGTTCCATCGCCCTCACCCGAATAGAGCCTTGGCTATTTCCGCCCTGAGCTCGCCTTCAAACCTCTCTATCCTGGCCTCGAAGGTGTTGTTAACCCTGACGGCGCCGTCGGGGGTCTCAACGACGAGGCCGCCTATGGTGCCGACCGGCTCCCCAAGGCTCACCTCGATCTCCCTGCCGAGCCTCTCGCCGAGGGCTTTTCTGAACTCATCGGCCCTCTCTGAGAGGAGCTTCAGAGTCCTCTCGTTGGAGCGAACGACGACGCTCTCGGAACCGAGCTCCCCAACCGCCTGAACCGCAAGGTCAACGAGCATCGGGAAGTATTCCTCGTCGGGAAGCTCCGCAAGCCTCTCACGAAGCGCGGTAATGACCTCCTGGATGAGCTCCTCCTGAACCTGAAGGCGCTTCTTCCTGACCTCGAGCCTGGCGTTGGCCACTATGCGCTGCCTCTCTATCTCGGCCTGGGTCTTGGCCTTCCTGAGTATCCAGTCGGCCCTCGCCTCGGCCCTCTTTCTCGCCTCGGCCTTGATCTTCTCTGCCTCTTCCTGGGCCTGCTTGAGGATGTACTGTATCTTCTGCTCCGCTTCCCTGTTTATCTCCTGAATGATCAGCTCTGCCCCTTCCATTCTCCTTCCTCCTTGGAATTAAAGAAAGTTGGCGGAGTCAGAAGCCGACTCCGGTAACTATCATGATCAGGGCACCGACGAGACCGAAGATGGCCATGGTCTCGGCCATAGCGGCGAAGATGATTCCCTGGGTGAAGGTCTTCGGGTTCTTGGCGACGGCACCGATACCGGCGCTGGCGATGATACCCTGCGGGATGGCCGAGAGGCCGGTGAGACCAACCACGAGACCGGCACCGAGGAGTATGGCACTCTTAACGATGTTGTCCATGTTGGTCGGGTCGGTGAACTTGAAGCCGCCACCGAGGATTCCCGAGACCATCAGGATGAGGAACAGGGTAATGAGGCCGTATATACTCTGGGTCATTGGAAGACCCTCAAGGATGAGGGCGTTCTTGAAGTTCTTCTCATCCTCGGCGACGACTCCTGCCGCTGCTGCACCTGCTATACCAACACCGAAGGCCGAAGCGGCTCCGGCGAGACCGGCCGCAAGGGCCGCACCAAGGGATACGTAAACTATCGGGTCCATCTTTCATGCACCTCCTTAAGCTTCAAACTCCAACTCAGACACTTCTCTTTTTGCCCTGAAGGGCTCGAAGGGTTTACCTTCACCTGAATAGAACGTACCGAAAAATTCAACGTACTGGAGACGGAGCGAGTGGACGAACGCTCCGAGGGCGTTGATGGCGACCGAAAACAGCTGGCCGCCGGCAAAGAGTATGAGACCTATGACTATGCCTATCGGAACGGGGCCTATGCTTACACCCCAGACCATCTGCACGAGGATGTTGATGACCATTGCTATTCCTGCCGTCGCTAGGGCCAGCGCCATCAGCCTCGCGTAGCTGAGCCAGCTTCCCACGAAGCCGAAGAAGTCCGAGATTATCAGCAGCACCGCCAGCCCGCCGTTGTTGACTATCTCCCCTATCGCGAAGAGGACGAGGCCCACTCCAAAGAGGCCCTTTGCGGCCATGGCACCGGCCGGGCTGTTGCTTCCGAGCACGAAAGTGACTATGCCGAGGATTATGAGCATCCATGACAGCTGGTCGAACAGGGCGCCCTTCCTGTCGCCGTTCTTGAACTTGACCACGAAGCCCAGGGTGTAGCCCAGGAAGAGGTGGGCTATGCCTATCGCGAGGGCGAGCTGGAGCACCACGAGGGCATCCTGGAAGGTGTCCCAGACGCGCGGGACGGTGAATCCAGCGAGGTCGAGGGCGTTGCCGAAGTAGCTGCCGAAGATGGCGCCCATAATCATGGTGAAGAACGAACTGATGAGCAGTGTGTAGGAGAACTTGTAGGTGCCGTCGTTGAACTTCCTGTGTCCCTTGACGAGGAGCGCCGCGATTATGGCTATGATGAGACCGTACATGAAGTCGGTGAGCATGAATCCGAAGAAGAACGAGTAGGTGAAGGTTATTATCGGAGTCGGGTCTATCTCGTCGTACTTGGGAACGCCGTACATCTCGGTGAGCATCTCGAAGGGCCTGGCCCAGCCGGGGTTCCTGAGCTTTATCGGAATCTCGTCGAGCTCCTCCGTACTCGGCTCGCGGACGTTGATGTAGGCCTTGTTCTCGGTAACCCTCTTTATTCCCTCGAGAACCCTGGGGACATCGGCCCTGGGGAGCCAGCCGACGAGGGCGAACGTCATGTTGGTTCTGGCGAGCATCGGAAGCACCGTGGATTTGTCGCGCTCGTTCTCCATCAGCTCCTGGTAGAAGACGACGTCGTCGTAGTACTTCTCTGCCAGCATCTCGGCATCTCTCTTGGCGCTCTCAAGCTCTTGCTCCTTGGCGCGGAGCTTCTCCTCGTAAACCGCTATGAGCTCCTTCGGCGTTCCCTCCCCCGCGGGAACCTCGAGCCTCTCGAGGGAGTACTTGGCGAGTATCGGGTTGGCCTTCTCGTAGTCGCGCTTGAGGAAAGCGAAGACCGCCAGAACCTTGTCCTTGAACTCCTTGGAGACGACGACGGCCCTTCCATCGGTGGCCTTCTCGACCTCCTCAACGAGGGGCCTGAACTTGTTCCTGTCAACGGTTCCTACGATTATCTCGAGCATGCCCGTTGATTTAAGGTACGAAACGTCGAGGTTGAGCGCGGAGAGCAGCTCAAGAATCGCGATGTCGTTCTTTATCCTCTCGATCTCGGTCTGGGTGGAGGTTATCTTGCCCTCAACCGCCTTTATCTCGGGCTCGACCGTGGCCAGGAACGCCTCAACGTCCTTGATGAGCTTCTCCACTCCCTCGTACCGGTACTTCTTCTTCGCCCTCTCACTCGGGAAGATGAACTCCCTTATGCCGCCCCCGGTCTGCTTCTTATACGCCTTGAGAAAATCGACGAGCCGGGATATGGTTATGCTGTACGAGGCGGCCTTCCTGTGGTACTCGTTCGGCGAGTCCTTTTGGGCCACGTCAACGCTGAGCTCCCTTATCTCGATCACGCCGTTCTCGTGGAGGTAGGTGAGAAGACTGTCCTTGTAGCGGTTGAGCGTGATGACCTCTATTTTGACCATCTCTTCAGGCTTGAACATCGTCAGCTCCCTCTCACGAGTGCTATACCAGCCGAGATGGCCCTCTCAAAGTTGTTGGTGGCCTTCACCTTAAGCTCCTCTATCTCAGCGTTGCCCTCCTCGAGGACCTTTTTGGCCTCCTCCTCGCCTTCGGCGCGGGCCTTCTCGACGAGGGCTTCCGCCTGAGTCTCAGCGTTCCGTATAATCTCCTTCTCGAGAAGCTTGGCCTCCTCACGGGCCTTAAGCACTATCTCCCTGGCGTCCTCCTTGGCCTTCTCAATGCGTGCCTCGGCCTGCTTCTCTGCATCAACAATCTGCTTGATGACGTCCTCCATGATTAGCCCCCCAATGACCCTGAAAACAGGTTTCCTCACACGTCGCTTTTGGCTTCCCTAACCGGTTTAAATAGTTTTTGGCCCCCGCACCAAAGATATGACGAGGAAAGAACAGAAATGGGCATAAAAGTTGAAAAAAATGTCATATTAACTTTCATTGTCGGGTCTTCTCCTCTCGAGGAGACCCTTCACGCTGTCCAGTATGCTGTTCTTGGCGAAGACTATGACCTGACCCCTCTCAGGAAGCTTCGTGTCGCCGGACGGAATTATCAGGTTGCCCTTCTCGTCGTAAACGGCTATCATGAGGGCGTCCCTGGGCAGTTTGAGGTCGCGGACGTACTTGCCCGCTATCTCGCTGTTTTCGTCGATGGTGAAGCGGACTATCTCGGCGCCCTCCTTCGGGAAGAGGACGCGGTCGAAGCCCGGCGTGACTATGTTCCTGCTTATATACTCCGCCGCTATTTCCTCAGGACTGATGACGAAGTCGAAGTAGCGCTTGAGGTCGGTTACCTCCTCGAATATGCGCCTGTTCTTGGGGTTCCCCAGCCTGAGGGAGGTTTTCACCTTGGGGTTCAGGTGCTTTGCCAGTATGCAGGCCAGCAGGTTGGCGTCGTCCTTGCCGGTCAGCGCCGCGAAGGCGTCCGCCTGCTTGATGTTGGCCTCCTCGAGGGTCTTCGGGTCGGTCGCGTCGCCCTCGATAACCAGGCCGTTGATGAGGAGGGAGAGCTCCTTGGCCCTCGCCTTGTCCATCTCGATTATGGTGACGTCGTGGCCGTCCTCCTCGAGCATCTTGGCGACGAGGAAGCCGACCCTTCCGGCGCCCATTATCACGACGAACATCAGTCCTCACCGAGCAGGTATTTTGCTATCTCGGCGTAGGCCGGCCTGGTGACGAGGATCCCGATGAGGACGCCGAGTATCGTGGTGAAGGCGAATCCCTTGAGCGTTCCGACGAAGTAAACCAGCAGGAAGCTCATGGCCGCTATGGTCGTCGCCGCGGAGGCGAAGATGACGAAGAACGCCCTTCCCATTCTCCTGAGGACGCTGGCGCGCCTAGTTATCCTCGTGGTCTTCTCGCCGCTGAGCAGCTCGTCGGTTATGACTATCTGCTGATCGACGCCGGTACCAATCGCCGCGATGATACCCGCGATGCTCGGGAGGTCGAGGTTCCAGTTTATGAGGGACGCGAAGCCGAGGATTATTACAACCTCAAAGAGGCTGGTGCTTGCGATGGGAACGGCAATCCTCCAGTTCCTGTAGTGGAAGTACACGATCAGGAGCACCGCTATCAGGGCGGCGAGGCCGGCGTAGAGGGCCTGGGTCCTGAAGTTTTCCCCGAGGCGCGGGGATATGAACTCCATGCCGACGACGTTGAGCTTGACCGGAAGCGAACCGCTCTTAAGAACGGTGTATATCGTGCTGGCCTCCTGCTCGGCCGTCATCCTGTCAGGTGCGGTTCCTGTGATCTGAACGTCCTGCTGAGGTTCACCCACCGTGAGGCCCTCACCGAGGGAGTAGGGGCCGTAGAGCCCGAGAACCCTGACCACGAGAGAGTGATCGCTCTCACCGGGGGCCCTCGGAACGTAGCGAACCGTGAGGTTCATTCCCTCGAGCTGGGTCTGCAGGTCCTGCGGGACATCGACGAGAACTATCTTATCCTTACCCTCCGCGAGTTTGGCTATCTCATCGGCACTCTGGTTGGCGTAGGCGACGACGGTTACGTTGAAGGCCTTGCCAACCCTCTCCATGAGGGTCGGGGCGTCCGGGGCCTCGGCGTTGAAGTCCGTGCTGTTCATGAGCCTGTAGACCGAGTCAGGAACCACCATCAGGGAGTCAACAGGGGGATCGAGGAACATGTCAACTGGCCAGCCCTTCTTACCGTAGGCGAGCTCGGCAAATTTCTCCGCTGCAGCCTTAGAGATTCTGAACGGAACGGCCCAGCTGTTGTCGGACTTTATCTGGTATATTCCAACGTACTCAACGTCCTCGCCGGTTCCGAACACGGTCCCGGTGAACTCCATGTAGAATACACCCTGACTCTCGATGACTGACTTTATCTGGTTGGCTTCCTCCGCAGTGCTCACATTAGCGACCTTGATAAGCACTATCTGGTCTCCCTGAGCCTCGACGGTGATGTCCCTCAGTCCAAGGGTGTTGAGCCTCTTCTGGAGCGAGCTGACGACGAGCTGCATCGTATCGCTGTCAACGGGGTGCTCCGTCTGGGCGACGAGGGCAACACCACCGGATATATCGATTCCATACGTCAGGGGCTTGAAGGCCAGAGTAGCCACGGAGCCCACGAGGAACAGGGTGAGCAGGATTATCCTCCAGTTGAGGAGAAGGTTCCTGGTTCGTCTCTTCATTCACTACCACCCCTTGCCGGGTTTGAGAGGTACCACTTCAGCACGCCGGCGTTAAGAACCCATGTGTTCATGAAGTCGGCGAGCAGACCGAAGATGAGGACGATGGCTATGTTATCGATGGTCTGGCTGGTGGAGATAATCCAGAGCACAAGCAGGGCGCCGAGGGTGGTGGTGCTCATCGTGAATCCTGTGGAGACCGCGCTGAGGTATGCCTCGTCCAGCGTGTCATCCTTCCTTCTGAGGAGCTTGGTGGTCAGGAGGATGTTGCTGTCAACGGTGTAACCTATGAGCATGAGCAGAGCCGCTATCGTGGCCGTTGTCAGCTCAATGCCGAAGAGACCCATGAGGGCGACGGCTATTGCCATATCCGAGAGGGCCGAGAAGATTATCGTCATTGACGGCACGAGGTTCCTGAAGAACAGGAAGACCACCACTGCCATTGCAAGGAACGCGAAGACGAGGGCCCTGATGCCCTGCTGCTGGGCGATTTTACCGAAGGTGGGCTGAACCTCGCTGTGGGTGTACTCCGCGTTTGGATAGTCGTGCTTCAGTATCTTTATTATCTCCGTAGGGTCCGTACCGACGGGAGCGTAAACCCGGATACCGCTGGTATCAACGCTGGTGAAGCTCTCGACCCTCACGTCCACTCCCAGCTGGGCGCTCAGGGTCTTGGCGAGCTCATCGGGGTTCGCATCGATTCCATAGGCGGTGACGACCACACCACCCTGGAGGTCTATTCCAAGCGTGGGGAAATTAACCGCGAGCAGAATCAGAGCCACAAGGAATACCACCAACGGATACAGGATCATTTTTTTGTATTCCATCTCGGCCAGAAAGCCAAGCTTCTTTCGTTTCCTTGCCCTCACGGCGTCACCGGCCGTGGGCTTTGCCTTAGATTTAGGCTTCGACATACCTTCACCCCGTCGTTAGTTTTTGCAAAACTTGTCGTTAGTTGGAAGCATGAGTTTTAAAATTAGTGGTTCATGCCTGAAAATGGCCAGCGATGAGCAGACCAAAGGGGGGCGGAGAGGAGGCTTAATTCATGAAATAGCCTTCAAATCGGGACTAGGCTCAATCCCCCAGGAGCTTTCGGAAAATTTCGATAACAGCCAGAATTTAACAGTTCAATGCATTCCAGACCAATTCAAAGCAGTTCAACGGCAGAACGGCCCGTCCATAGTTCCCCTATCGAGGGCTTAACTTTAAAAAGGGTACATAATAGGAGCAACAAGAGGTGAGAGACCATGAGCGAGATAGAGACCATCGGGTTCCACTACGTTGTTGAGGCCGCCGGTTGCGATCCTGAGGTTCTGGGTGACGCTGACAGGATAAGGCAGATATTCCTCGACGCGGCGAAGGTCAGCGATATGGAGGTCAAGTCAAGCTATTTCTTCAAGTTCTCCCCGACCGGTGTCAGCGGCGTCGTCATAGTCGCTGAAAGCCACATCTCAGTTCACACCTGGCCCGAGAGGGGCTATGCCGCTCTGGACGTCTACACCTGCGGCACCAAGGCCGACCCGGAGAAGGCCGTCGATTACATACTTGAGCAGTTCAAAGCCAAATACGCCCACGTCTCGGAGATAAAGCGCGGAATAGAGGAGGACGACGACACCTACACCCACATGATAATGACGTGGGAAGAGGCCCTCAGAAAGAATGAGAATGAATAAGGGGCCTCATAGAAGCTTTTCTATCTCTTTTACCGTTTCCAGTCCATCGTCCAGTATTCTCTTGACGTTCTCGAGCTTCGCAACCAGCTCGAGGTTCTTTTCCTCGAGCGCCATGATTCGCTCCCTAAGCTCCTCGTTCTCCCTCCTAAGCTTCCCGCACTCCTCAAGCTCAGCCGGTCGGCCGCCTTCGGCAAGGACCTCAATGTTTCTAACCAGTTCGTCGAGCCTGCCCCGCTTTATGAGCTCGTAGGTCTCCCTGACGAGCTGACCGGCCTTGGTCTCGCCCTTGAGGTGCTTCCTTATCGTTGCCTCAGTCCTGCCGAGTTCCTCCGCGATTTCACTTACTGTCATTCTCGCCTTCTCCCTCGCTATGGCTCCAGCGGCGACCGCTAAGCTGTCCACCCAGGTCAGCCTCTCTGCCGGGTCCTTAATCAGCCCTATGACCTCCGGTCTGAAGAGGGTAGCGAATAGGAGCACGCTCTCAAGCCTGTGTATCTCCTCCCTCCCGAGGGGGTTCAGCGGGACCTCCATTCTCTCACCCCCCTGTTTTTAATCGAGCTCCACAACTGTTTTCCTCATGAGAACCCTGTCTGGGTAAACGACGATTCCCCTGTCCGTTATCTCGAAGGGATGCCTCCTCATGCTGTGACTAGTTCCGCGCATCTTCCAGACTATCAGGCTTCTCTTAAGCTTGCCGTCAATCTCGTCGAGGTCGAGCCTTATTATGCCATCAACACCGTGCTCAACGCCCGGCCCTCCAAAGCCGCGCTCACCAGCGCTTATCTGGCTCACGAGTATGCCCGTAACTCCGAGGCCTGCCAGAACGCGCTTGAGCTGCATGACAACGCTCCTTGCCATCGCGGGCTTGTTAATGTAGAGGGTAGTGACGGAGTCTATCACCACTCTCTTGGCGCCGATGTCCTTGATAGCCGTTCTCAGGACGTCTATGAACTCTTTGATATCCGTCAGGTCGTGGACGATGTACCTCTCGTACTCCCTGCTCTTTCCCACACCCGCTGTGAACGCGTCCACCATCGCAAACAGGCCTTCCTCCTCATACTTCCTGACGTCCCAGCCGAAGCCCGCCATGTTCCCCCTGACCTGAAGGGGGTGCTCCTCCAGTGCCACGTATATGCCGGGCTCGCCGTTCTGAATGCCGCCCCACAGAAACTGCTGTGAGAATATCGTCTTACCAGTCCCAGGGCCGCCGCTCAGGAGAACGACGTTCCTCTCGGGGATTCCGCCGTGAAGAACCTCGTCCATACCGGGGATGCCCGTCCTCACCCTCCCCACCATCGGGCATCACCCCCTTTAGTTACTTTTTGTTACCAATTAGTTTTGGTCCCGTGGACCTTAAAAACGTTGCGCAGGGTTCATGGCCTCCTCCGCACCCCAGCAAAGATGACGAAGACGAGCAACGCCAGCGCGGCCGGCAGGGCCCACCGATGCCACAGGGCCCTCGGCTCTTCACCCCGGCTCTCGCGGGATGTTGGAGTCGGGGTTTCCACGGGGGTTTTGGCGGGAATTTCCACCGAAGTTTTCCTAAGCGAGAGGTTGACGGAAGTTATCTCGCCCTCCCGGAGGGTGACCATTATAAAAGTCCTCTCGTAACCTTCCTTCTCGACCGTGAGGCTGTGGTTGCCCGGCATTATGGAGAGGTTGCAGGGCGTAACGCATTCCCTTCCGTCAACTTCAACGGTGGCTCCGGCTGGAGAGGTCGCAACTACGAGGACCGGCATCTTAACCAGGTTCAGCGAGACGTTCCTGGAAGTGCCAGGGGACAGGGGGACGAGGGTGGAGTTCGGAAGGTAGCCCCGAAGGGAGGCCGAAACGTTGTAAACACCGGCAGTCAGGTTCAGGGAGCAGGGAGAGGTGCACGTTCTGTTCCCGACCCTCACCTCCGCTCCTAGAGGAACCGTGGCAACGTTGAGCTCTGCCGGGAGGGGACTGAGGGTCAGGTTCAGTGAGACGCTTCCGTTGGCCGGAACCGTCACGTTCTTCACGACGCCCCCGTAGCCGGCGAGGGAGGCGCTGACGGTATAGGCACCCGCAGGAAGGACCAGCCTGAGCGGACTCCTGCCGGAGAAAACCTTCCGATTTCCCGCAAAAATCACCAGACTTGCGTTAGGGGGCGTCGTTGAGACTTTGAGGGTTCCGGCCTCCGGATGAACCGAAACCGCCCGCAACAGCGCCGAGAGGTCTGCGTAGAGGGTGACGTTCCTCCCGGCGGAAACCACGACGCCGGAGACAAAGGGGTAGCCGTTGGCGCCGAGCGAGACGTTGTACGAGCTCAGCTCGGAGGTAAATGGAAGGTAGAGCCTCATCGGGGTAAACCACTCCCCAAAAAGATGGAAGCCGTTGACGTAAACGGTAGCGTTGGCAGGTTTTGAGGTTATTCTCCCCGGGACAGGGGTCACTGCGTTCTCAATGTACTCCCTGGAGCAGCCACCATAGGAGCTCCAGCCACCCCCATCTGCCGAAATCGTGACGAGGCAGTATTTTTTAACGCCCGCGTACTCGGCAACCACCGGAAGGCCGCTGGGAAGGAGGAGGTAGTCCCTCACGCGGCACGATGCGAAGAGAACCGTTTCCATCGGGACGGGCTTTGATGGCCCCATCGCCGAGGTCTCTCCCTCCCCGGAGGTCCAGTTGGGGGCGGACATGCACGGGCTTTTCTCAGACTCCGGCGTGGGGACTTCTCTTCCGCCTAAGAAAACGGTCGCGGTCGAGAAGCCGCCCAGGGATTCGTTCAGAAGGGACCCGTTCACCTCCACCACGAGGGGCGCATCGCCAACGCTCAGGTTAAAGATGATGGTGACGTTCCTGACGGACAGCTCAACCGGCCACCTGCCGGCGCTCAGGTTCAGCACTGTCGGAGCGGTCGCGTTTAAATCCCCAACCCTTACCCGTCCGCTGAACTCAAAGAGCACGGGCGTTGGGGACGCGAACGGTACGAACAGCACGCTAAATAAGATTGAGAGCAGAAACAACCTCCTCAACGTTGCCATCGAGCTTCACCTCCCCTCCAGCTATAACGACTGCCCTGTCGGCGAACTCGACGAAAGGCTTCCATAGGTGGGAAACGACAACCATCGAGACGCCCTCGGAGGCAAAACGCCTCAACAGGCCGGCAATTTCGGGTATCGCATCAAAGTCAAGGTTCGCGAGCGGCTCATCCAGCAGAACTAGCTCCGGACTGCCCACAAAGGCGGAGGCTATGCTTAGGCGCTTCGCCATGCCGGCCGAGTAAGTTGAAGTCCTCCTGTCGAGAAAGCCCCCAAGGGAGAACGCCTCAACGACCTCGGAGATGGAACCCCCGCGGATTTCGGCCAGGAACTCAAGCCACTCGCGGCCTGTTCTATGCCTCGGCAGGGCCGGCGGGTCGAAGGAGGCGCCGAACCTAGCCCTGACTTCTTCATCGGCCCACGGATCGCCGCCGAACACCCTGACGGTCCCGGCCGTCGGCCTGTAAGTCCCGGCGCAGAGGTTCAGGAACGTGCTCTTGCCCCCACCGTTGGGCCCGAGGATTAGGGTTACGCCCTCGCCGATTCCAACGCTCACCGAGTCGAGCGCGGTTACGTAACCGAAGCGCTTCGTGAGGTGCTTTGTGCGGATTATCATCTCCTCACCCCCAGGAGGGCGAAGAGGAGGGCGGAGGTGCCGCCCATGATGTACTCGATTGAGAGGGCCCTCGAAGACGGGTAGCTCTCCCGGCCGGAGATCGCCACGGAGGCCGGCACATCGGAGGAGACCACGACACAGTAGGGGCCCGAGTGGTTGAGCGTTACGATTGCCCTTCCAGAACCGAAGAGCGTGGAGGAGTAGATGACTCTGCCCTCTACCGGGTCGTAGAAGGTAACCGAGTAGTCCCCCTGGCCGTTCATGTTGAGGACGAGAACCCTCGCCGACGGGACGACCGAGCAGGAGGTTCCAACCGCGAAGTCAGAGTAGGGCTTGGAGAGCTCGGCGTGCTGAACCGCGAGAGCCACCAGCGTGAAGGCCGCGACGAGGAAGAGGATGAGCCTGATGAATCTCACCTCACGTCCCTCCTTTCAGCGAGGTAGAGAGCCAGGGCGATGAGGAAAAAGGGGAGAAAAACGCAGGAGAGGAAAGCGGACGAGAGGAGTTCCATGAACCAACCGGAAGGAGAGACGCCCGAAGTGTAGGCGTGGAATATCGCCGAGTTGAGAACCGCCGGGGGCAAGGAAGAGATTCTGAACGAGTGGGGCAGGTAGAGAACCGACAGCCCGGCCATCACCGAGACGAACGTGTTGGGGGAACTCAGAGCCACGAGGGAGGAAACCGCGACCGCGTAGAGAACGGCCAGGGCCCAGTAGAGCAGGTACAGGGGAAGTAGGCCCTTCGAGAGTAGGGCGGTGAGTAGGAAGTCACCGGTATCGCCGAAGATGTAGGTGACCGTCAGAATGAACGGGAGGAAGGATGCCGTGAAGAGCATTATGAAAACCGCCAGAACCTTGGAGAGAACCAGCCTCTTTCTCTCTACGGGGAGGGAGTAGAGCGAGAGGGCAAAGCGCGTGTCCCTGTCGTTCCGCAGGACGAGCGATGCTAAGAGAACCGCAGTTAGCATGAAGGCGGTGTAAACCTCATCGGACAGGAGGGGAACGCTGATGCCCATGGTTCTCCAGGAGGAAGCCCTGATGATGTCCTCGCTCGGTGGGAAGGCTATGAAATGGGTAGAGACCCTGATTCCCCGGATGAAGAGGGAAGTTCCGATGAGCAGGAAACCGAAGGCAAAAGCTGTGAGGTTCAGCGGGTCTTCGAGCTCCCAGTGGAGGATTTTCATCGAACCCACCTCCAGAAGTCCCTGATACCGACTGCGAGGGCTATAATGGCCAGGGGGACGAAGTAGTACACGAAGGGACTGCGGGGTCTCTCGAAGGGGTTCTCATCCCGGAACTCCACGTTTGTCGCGAAGAGGTTCCAGCCCTGGAGCCATCGTTTGTTTGAGCCTTCGGCGAGAAGTTTGCGGAGGGCCCGCGAGGCGTTCACGTCTTCCATCGTGGAGCTGATCACGCCCATTAGAACTAGCTCAGGGGGAGTTGAGAACATGTCGGACGCTATCATCAGGCCGGTAGAGGGGTCGTAGAGGGCCGAGAAGCCCGTACCCCCGGAGAAGCTGTAGTCCGGGCCGTGGAGGTTGAACCTCACCACGTCAGATTCGAGGTAAATGAAAGGTGGATGGAAGGTGCGCAGGTGCGTTAAAACCTCAACGTCCCGGTAGCGGGAGTAGCTCAGGTTTTTGATCCTCATCACCCAGGCTCCCCCTTCCGGGACGGTGACGTTCAGGAGGACGGCGCCGGGCCCGGGAGGGGAAGAGGTGTCTACGAAGAAGCTCGGCCTGGCAACGGGCATGCCGTTGCGGACGTACATCCCGCTTTTCAGGTCGAGGGTGAGAACCTCGGAGAGCACGAGCACGCTCGCGTTCGCGAGGTCGGGCCTTTCAACGACGACATCGTGGAGTTTAAGCGTGACGAGGATTTTGGCAGTGTCGTTGTCCACGGAGAGGACCTCAAAGGTCAGGTAAGAGGTCCCCGTCGGCCAGAGGGCGGTGACGTAGTTCTCGTCCCGCGAGACGTTCCTCTCCATCGTCCTGGTGAGGTAGGGATAAAGCGCCTCGAAGGAGCGCCCGTTGAGCATGTCGAGCTTGATCATAACGCTGTTTGTCCCGAACCTCGCGTCCTTCGGAACGATAACTGCATAGGTCACGTAGGCCCCGGGTTTGAGCCAGGCCGGGGCAGTAGCAGATACAGTGGTTGTCCCCATAAAAATTAGAACCAAAAGGACAAGCATTATTTTAGCCCGCACGCGACGTCACCCAAGTCAGTGCTTGTAGAAGTGGGGAATCAATGCAAAAGCCACTCCCCTCTCGCCGTTATACCTCTCGTAGGGTATCTTTGTGAAAGAAACCCTGGCTCCCCTGTATCTCTGTACCCTGGACTTGTCCACCCTGACGCCAGACCAGCGCGCAACATGTTTCACGGTTGAAGTGTCGACGGTTATTCTTCCGTCGCAGATGTTTAGCCATCCAGAGACACCGGCCCAGACCCACTCGTCCTGACTCCATTGGGGAGTGTCAGTGTCGTGGTCGTACATTCTCCAACATCCAGACGAAGATATGACGATCTTTGAGGTCCACGCGGACACGCTGGCTATGGAAACCAGACCCACGAGACAAAGAAGCAGGCTTAATCGCACAAGTTTCTTCATATGCACCACCCTCACTGAGGGTTTTCATTATGTTGTAGAGTATCAAGAACATATAAGATTTTCGAGTAAACAAAGATGTTTATTTATCACAGGACTGATCTCATCTTTGGCATGAAGAGTGAGGCTTTCAAAAGAAAAAAGTAACACGTGCATGGAAGGATGAGCTACCGATTCCTCCTCAAAAACTCACCTATGTCAGTCACGTTCAGAATGAACTTCCTCCTGCTCTCGGTGTTTATCCTGCCGATGCCCAGAATAACACCGTTATCGTCGTAAATCACCAGCTTCTTCGTTCCCTTCCAGTCGTACCGCCTCACGCCGCTCCTTGGCACGTCCTTACCGGTCGTGAAGAGGAACCCAGCCTTGGGTGTTAGAACGGCGTAGTTCTTCGCAACGTCAACGAAGTAGAAGAACTCGACGTTGGGGTAGAACTTCTCGACCAGGTTTTTGTCCACCGTTATCGTGCCCACGAAGGTTCCGTAGGCGTAGGGCTTGATGGGTATCCCCTCAATCTCCGCCCAGACAGTTTCGTTTACCGCGTAGACGTCGCGGAACTTCCCCTCAACCACGGCAAAGAAGTGGTGCCTAAGCTCGCCGTACTTCTCGGCCTCGCGGAGGATTAAATCGTATTCCCACGAGGAGGCGCGTCTGTATCTGAGTTCCCTCTCCATGATTCCAGCCTCGATACCGAGCTTAAAAGCTTAGCCCGTCCCGTTCGGAGGGCTGACGTTTTCAGGGTAGGCTACAATAACGGTGGCGTTCTCGGGAATTTCCCCTATGTGGACGTGAGCGTAGTAGTCCTCAACGACCCACTGTGCGGTAGAGGCGCTGACGAGGGCAGATATGCCGAGGAGGGTCATCGCCACGAGCGAAAGCTTCCACGAAACCCCGATTCCGCGGAAAAGAAGGAGCATTCCGAGGAGGGACAGCGCCAGCCAGAGGGCAAAAGTGGCCGGAAGCAGGGGCATCTCGTGAAGGGACTCCGAGAGAACCACGGCCGAGCCCAGCGCCCCGGCGCCGAAATACAAAAGCCCAAGGAGCTTTCCCCTGCGGACGTTGGCGGCAGAGAGGTAGTAGAGAGCCAGTATTCCGAGGGCAAAGTAGCCGAGCATAAGGAAGGGCAGAGCCCAAGCGAGCTTCCCGTATAGACCCTCAGGAATGACGACTGAGAACATAACCGCTGGAAAGCCGTAGAACATCAGGTTAATCCCCGCCTGAAGGAGAAAGAGACCGGGCAGCAGGTAGGACTTCCAGTCGGCCATAATCAACATTCGTCCCGGCATGTATATTTACTTTTCCTCACTGAAAGCCTCGCCCATCATAGTATCGAGCAGCTCGGCGAATCCCGCCATGTCCGTTCTCTCGAACTCCCTCTCGAACCGGAGGCCGAGCTCCGCTATCTCCTCCGGTGTTATCGTCGTTTCCGGCTCCTCCGCGTTTATTCCCGGGCAGCTCTCGTCGTAGTAGAGCCACAGCCTCTGACCCATGTACTCAAAGGGCATCTCTCCATCAACACCGAGGGGCTTGCGGGAGACCATGAATGGATAGATGCGGCAGATTATCGGGTTCGCATAGTGAACACGGCACTTTCCGGTCTCCGGGTCGTGGAAGACGCAGCCCAGGTCCCACTCCCTCACCGCGAGGACGAAGCGTATTTTGTCCCCCTCAACGGAGAATGTCACGAAGTCCTGGGGGTCGTGACCTGCCCCCGATATTCTCTCTATATCATTCAGAGTTAGATAGATGTGCCTCCCCCTGCAGCAGTCGGGGCAGTAGAGACACCTGAAGGACACCGGTTCCCTGAAGGGTTTGGGTTTGAATCTCATAGAGCTACATTCAAAAAACCGGTTAAAAATGCACCGGATGTTTCCAAAAACTATTCGACGAAATGTTTTTATGAGTTTGAAATGTACACTATATTTGCAAAAAAGAGTTTTGGAGGTAATACCCATGGATGAGATTAAAGAACCCGCCGGGGATGAGGAAAATAAACCAATGACCCCGGAGGAGTACAGGGAGGAGATGGCCAGGAAGCAGGTGGCCAGCCTGATGGCGCACTGGCAGTGGTACCTGGTTCTGGGAATCGTTCTGCTCGTTCTTGGTATCGTCAGTCTCAGCATACTGCCGTTCGTCACCCTGGCCAGCATCGCTGTCTTTGGAGTTTTCCTCATACTCAGCGGTGTCATTCTGATAGCCGTTGCCCTGTTCACCAGCGGTGAGAGCGGGGAAACGCGGATATTTCAGCTCCTGCTGGCGGCGCTCTACATAATAGTCGGAGCGGCAATGCTGGAGGAACCCCTCCTCTCGGCCCAGATCCTGACGTTCATACTGGGCGGCGCATACTTCATCTTCGGTATCGTTAAGGTTCTCATGGGCTTCAAGACCGAAGGCGGGGGCATAGTGATCTTCTCGGGCGTCATCGACTTCTTCATAGGAGTCATGATCCTCGCCAACTGGCCAGAGTGGAGCCCGTGGGTCATAGGAATCTTCGTGGCGATTGAGCTTATAGTCGCCGGTGCGAGCTTCATAGCGCTGTCCCTCGGGGCAAGGTCGATGAAGAACAAGCCAGAGGCTCAGGCATGAGCCAAGGGAAAGCGAAAGAAACGATAAAGAACAAAACCGCTTCCTTTTCCCGTCCCTTCTTTTAACCATCAGTCCTTTGGATAGGCCGCCTTAAAGGCCCCCCAATCGGACTTAGGGCCGTAGGTGACGGTGAAGTTAACCATCTCGTAGTCCTTTGGAACATCGCTCGGCTTGTAGAGTATCAGGTGATAGGAGCCGTCGAGGTACCAGTAGGAGCCGGGGGGTATGCGGAAGGTGTACTTGGATATCGTGACCTTCCTAACGCATTCCGCCTTCCTCGTATATGCAGTCCCGCTCCACACGACCACGTCCATGCACCAGCCGGGGGTCTTGAGCTCAAGAACCACGTAGTCCCCGTAGTCCTCGTCACCCTTCAGAACTAGGTTGTTGTACAGATCGACGGCGTTCTCCC
Source organism: Thermococcus celericrescens (assembly GCF_001484195.1). NCBI lineage: Archaea > Methanobacteriati > Methanobacteriota > Thermococci > Thermococcales > Thermococcaceae > Thermococcus > Thermococcus celericrescens. The sequence continues at coordinate 9,023 of NZ_LLYW01000036.1, read as the reverse complement.
ATTCCATGCCGCCGAACGTCATGTTCTTCATAACCAGCAGCTGCCCCTTGGGCGAGGCAACCCCGTACGGCACCGGGTTGTAGGATATTATCGGATAGTACACGATGTAGAATATCACCAGCCCGAAGAGCGATGCTATGAGAAGAACCTTAAGACGAAAAGAGGTTTCGTAGGAGAGTTTCATAAAAAACCACCTCACGAGCTTTTAACAGACACTTTGAAGGCTCCCCAATCTGTCTCTCCCCCGTAAGTCACGGTGAAGTTGACGATCTCATATTTCTGAACCGGACCGTTTTTGTGGAAAACCAGAACGTATCCAGGTTCCAGGCTCCAGCGGGCTATCTCCTTAGCCTCGTGGGTTGGAACCCTGTTGAAGGCGTACTTACTCAGCTGAAGCTCCCTCGCACAATCGTACTTCCTCACCCATCCGTTGGCTGAGCCTCCCCACGTCCACAGGTCAACGCACCACTGCGGTGTGGACACGGTAATCGTGAGGGTATCGTCCAGCTCATCGCTTCCCCCGAGGACGAGGGCGTTGTTCTCGGCAGTGAACGGAACGGCGTTCGTATAGGTAACTCCCGCGATGGAGAAGTTCTGGGCGAGCAGTACCTGACCCCTGGGGGACTCCACTTTAAATGGGTCGACCTGGTGGGAGATGATGGGGTAATAGACTATCATGAATATAGCGATTCCAAAGATGAGGGTCAGGATGAGAACCTTCACCCTGAAGGTTGTCTCATATGATATCCGGGGTTTACCACCCTTCTCCATTCAAACACACCCCGGTCCATACTTGTTCAGCGGTGCTTAAAAGGTTTACTGAACTGAAAAGGTTTTATCCCACCACTGAGGAGAAACACTAAAGCAGAACAGCACATCACCAGAACAACGCGCGAAATAAGTATTGTTTAATCTTTATTCCTCCAAACCAAAACGCTTATATTAAAGTGAGCTTCCTACTATGTTGGGTGATTAAGATGAACATAATCGAAACTGAAAACCTCACGAAAGTTTATGACGGCATTGCCGCCGTGGATCGCCTAAACCTAACCGTGAAAAAAGGGGCTGTCTACGGATTTCTGGGACCAAACGGGGCGGGAAAAACAACGACGATACTTCTCCTCCTGGGCCTCATTCAGCCAACGGAGGGCAGGGCCTACGTGGCAGGAATAGACGTTCAGGAAAAGCCGGTGGAGGTCAAAAGGATAAGCGGGTTCATGCCCGCGGAGGGCGGACTCTATCCCAATCTGACGGCCTTCGATAACCTTATGTACATATCCAAGTTCTACAGGATTCCCAAAGAAGATGCCAAGAAGAGGGCAAGGGAACTGCTCGAGCTTGTGGGACTCGAAGACGCCGCGGACAGAAAGGTGGGGGGATTCTCCACCGGTATGAAGCAGCGCCTTCTGCTGGCCCAGGCTCTTCTAAACGACCCGGAGGTTCTCTTCCTCGATGAACCGACCAACGGTCTTGACCCCAGGGGCGCTGTGGAAATGAGGGAACTGATACGCAGATTGAAGAAAGATGGAAAGACGGTATTCTTCTCGTCCCACATCCTCTCGGAGGTCGAGGAGGTAAGCGATGAGATAGGGATAATCTCCGGGGGAAAACTCCTCATAAGCGGCAGCCAGGAGGAGATAAAGCGGAAATTCATTGAGGGGAGGGTCTTTATAACGGTGGAAACAAAGCAGCCGCTCGTTCTTAATGACCTGAACACCGAAGTGATAGAGTGGCGCAAAGCGGGAAGCAACAGACTGACCGTCTACGCATCCCGGGACATCAGAGAGGAGCTGGTAGAGGAACTAACTGGCATGGGCTACACCGTCATCGATGTTCACCTGCATGAACCAACGCTGGAGGAGGTCTTCCTCGAGCTGGTTTACGGGAGGGAGGAAGGATGATAGGGGCAATAGCGAGCAAGGAGTTCCGTGACTATATGACCAGCAGGCGTTTTCTGGTTCTGTTTGGATTTTTGCTTCTCATAACCCTGCTCGCACTGGCACAGGTAAAGACCGGCATGATGACGTGGCGGGGCATGGAAGGGGAAAGTCCAAAGGTCTACGAAGTCATGTGGGGGGTCACATATTACCTAGGACTCATCGGAGGGATATTCGCCCTCGCGCTCGGTTTTGACGCGATAACCCGTGAGAGGGAGAACAGGACTCTCAAGGTCCTCATGGGCCATCCGGTCTACAGGGATCAGGTAATACTAGGAAAACTCCTCGGGGGCGCCATGACACTGGCGGTGGCGGTGGTGATAACGTTCCTCGTCGTTCTAGGAACGCTGATGTGGATGGGGGTCACAGTGGACGGCACTTCAATCACCAGACTGGCGGTGTACTTCTTTTTCGCCTACCTATACCTGCTGGTGTTCTTCGGGATAGCCGTTGCGTTTTCGGCACACTCCAAGTCCAGCGGCAGCGCCCTGATGTACGCCCTGGTTCTCTTCCTGGCAGTTACGGTGGTGTTTGAAGCCGTGGCGCCAATCGTGGCAGATCACGTGGCAGGACCACAGCCCCAGCCCCCACAGGAAGCGTTCACAGGTTATTCCGAGAACGTGACCCTGGAGGAACTGCAGGCGCAGGAAAAGCTGTGGGAGGAGTACGACAACCTGATACAGGAGTGGAGCAAGAAATACTTTGACACCATCGAAACGGTCAGCAGCCTGTCCCCAAGGGCGGACTTCCAGCAGATATCGGAGTACGTGCTCAATCCCCACGCACAGTCCTGGAAGGACGCGATGTATTCCCCGGGAATTGAGGGTCCCGAACAGCCGACGTACAGTCTGGCCGAGAGCCTGTCCTTCGCCAAGAGGGAAATCGTCTTCCTGCTGGCGTATCTGATAATAGGCTTTGTCGCGGCATACCTTGGATTCGTACGGGCGGAAATAAGGTGATGGAGATGAAGAAGGCCCTCACGGCAGTCCTTTTTTTCCTCCTTCTGGCCGTCCCCGCGGCGTCCGCTGAAACCATCAGCCTAACCCTTCACGTGGGGCAGAGCGTAACGGTCAACGGGATTCCCATAGAGTTCACGGACTTTTCAAACGATGGGAAAGCCGCCCTCAGGATAAACGGAACCACGTATGTTCTCTCATTCGGGGACACTGTAAAGGTTACGGAAGGCCTGAACATGACGGCGGGCAGCCTTAAGCCAGAGGAGGGTGCGGTTCATATCATACTCTCCGGCGACGATATCCGCGTAGAAAGTCCCTCCGGCAACATAGCACTGGAAACCCAGTTCCCCAGCAAGATAACCAAACCTGGGGGACAGGTGATGTTCTCAGTAACGGTAAGAAACAACGGAGGAGATACGTTCGTTCCGCTCTCCGTAGAGGCTCCTCCCGGATGGAGCGCCAGAATAACGGAGGGAAGTTCTGAAATCAACGGTATCTACCTGCGGCACGGAGAGAGTGCCCAAGTTGTCGTGGCCATTAAAACGTCCACGAAAACGGGTAGGTTTGATGTGCTCCTTCACGCCGGCGAAAGCCAGCTGAAGCTCTCCGTCACAGTAAAGGAGGGAGGAGTCGGAATCCAGTGTGATTATCCGGTGAAGGAAGTGGAGGCCGGGGAGAGTGTATCATTCGAGCTCCATCTGAGTTCTCAATCGCCCACAGTGGTCTCCCTGAGTGCAGAGATTCCAGAGAAATGGAGCGCAAGATTCCTCGCAGGGGGAGAGCCAGTACGTGCGGTGAGGGTCTCCGGTGAGAGCACCGTAAGGCTGGTCATAGGCGTTCCCAGCGATGCCCCAGTGGGCATGTATAACGTTACAGTGAAGGCTGGGAATGCCGAGGAGACTCTTGGAGTCTATGTGAACAAAACCCACGCCGGTGAAAACGGCACCCTCTCAGTCAAGGTCACGGATGAAGGCTCAGGAACCTACGTGGCTGGTGCCAAGGTGGAGCTCCTTCGGCACGGGAAGACTGTGACGGAAGCAAAGACACTTTCCGATGGGACCGCCTCAATCGAAGCTCCAGAGGGACACTACACCGTGAGGATCTCAAAGGAATCCTACCGCAAGGTCGAGAAAAACGTTGAAATAAAGGCCGGCAGGAGAAAGGAGCTCCATGTGAGCATGCGCAGACTGCCTTACTACATGGACATCAGTGTTTCTGAGCCGTCGAAGAGTCAGGTGCTCGGGAGAAGCTTCACTTACATCGTGGTTCTAAAGAATCTTGGAACAGAGGACGATACGTACTCACTGAGCCTAAGTGTGCCCCAGAACTGGGGCGGAATGGTGGTGGAAGACCCGGCCTCACGCACGGGGATAACCAGCGCATACGTCCGGTCCGGGAAAGAAAAGCAGTTTTACGTGCTCCTGATACCCCCCGACACGGCGGAGCTCGGAACGTACCGCTCAACCCTCCGTGTGGCCTCAGCTGGGAGCGGTGAAGAGCGGGAGATAAACCTCACGGCAAAACTGACCGGCAGCTACGGACTGACGGTGACTCTAGAACGGTACAGTTTGAAGGTGGACGCTGGAGACGAGGCAAAGACCACGGTCAGGGTGTATAACACAGGCACCAGCCCGCTGACAAACCTCAGAATCGAAGTCAAGGCTCCCAAGGGATGGAACGTAAAGGTGGAGCCGCGGAAAGTGCCTTCCCTGGGGAGGGATGATGAGGTAGAGTTCACAATTGAGGTGGCGGTTCCCGAGAACGTGGATGCCGGGGACTATCTCATCACCCTCAACGCCATCAGCGACCAGAAAACTAAGGAGGCAAGCATCAGGGTTACCGTGAGCAAGGGAAGCGGTCAGACGTACCTGGGGCTGGCCATAATCCTCGGAGCGCTCTTAGTGCTGGGGCTCCTGCTGAGGAGATACGGAAGGCGCTGATCTCCCTTTCCATTTCTATGTGTTCAGGTGTCCATCGAAGTGGCCTCCCGTCTCAAAGTCCGCATAGCCCCTATCGAGCCTCTTGGCGACGTAGGGCCCGTTCTTCCGGTAGCCGAACTTCCTGTAGTAGTTCCTAACACCGACGCCGCTTATAACGAGCATCTTCTTCACGTCGAACTCCTCTCTCGCTATCCTCTCGGCCTCCGCCAGCAGTTCCCTTCCGTAGCCCCTGTGCTGCCACTCGTACTTCGGCTTCCCGCCTATCGGCACGAGCGGCCCGTACACGTGGAGCTCCCTGACTATCGAGGAGGGACAGCAGTTTATCTCCTTCCTGTGGGCCTTTTCACTCGGAATCCTGAGGCGGATGAAGCCGATAAGAACGTCGTTCTTTGTGTCCTCGAAGCTCAGGAATATCTCCCTTCCCCCGGCGGCATCGTAGTCCTCGCGGAGGAGCTTTATGTGCTCGACCTCGGGCTGAACCCCGAACTTCTCCATCATGTGGCCGACTTCTCTAAACCTAATCTCCCTCGGCCTTACCCCGCGCTTTACGAGTTCGTTGAAGACGAGCTGGCCCAGATTGGAGTGCCTAACGCCGTCAACGATGAGCTGAACCGGGATGTCGCGCTGGATTCTCATCACGCGAACCCACTTCGGGAAGAACCTGTAGGCCTCGACGAGAAGCTCCACCGCCTCCTCCGTGCGGTAGGGGCGGTATTTGCCCTCCCTCCACTGGCGATAGAGCGGTGCATCGGCGGTAACTAGGGTGGGATACACCTTCAGCATGTCCGGGCGGAAGCGGGGATCCTCGAAGATGGCGCGGAAGGTGTAGAGGTCCCTCTCGAAGTTGCTTCCAGGCAGGCCGGGCATTATGTGGTAGTTGATTTTGAGGCCCGCGTCGCGCAAAAGCTGGGTGGCCCTGACTATCTCCTCGACGCCGTGTCCCCTTCTGGTCCTCTCGTGGATGAAGTTGAATATGGTCTGCACTCCAAGCTCAACCCTTGTCGTTCCGAGCTTCAGCATCCTGTCTATGTGCCTCTCGAAGGCCCAGTCCGGGCGCGTCTCTATCGTCAGGCCGACCATCCTGACCTTAGCCCTCTCGTTCTTCCTCTGCTCGTCTTCGAGGTAGTAGTAGGGCTTTGCGTGCGTTTTCTCCCAGGCCTCCTTGAACTTCGGGTCCTCCTCCAAGACGGACTCATCACTGTGGACTATCAGCCTGACGAGCTTCTCCTCAAGGTTCTCTACCTCCCTGAAGTGCGGGAAGTCGTTCATCGCTTTGAAGGCGCACTTGACGAACCACTCCTGGTAGTCCAAGTCCACGGCCGGGAAGGTGCCGCCCTGGATTATGACCTCCACCTTGTCCACGTCGTGCCCTATGTCGGTGAGCTGCTTAAGGCGGCGCATCATGATGATGTACGGATGGTAGGCGCTCTGAACGGCCCTCAGGGCGGAGGGCTCCCTTCCGGTGTAGCTCTGGGGAGAGCCAACGCTCGGTCCTCCGGGACAGTAGATGCAGCGCCCGTGTGGGCACGGGAAGGGCTTGGTCATCATGGCGACTACAGCGACGCCGCTTATCGTCCTCGTCGGCTTTCGCTTGAGCAGATCCCTGAACTCCTCGCGCCTGTCCTCCGGAATGGCCTTGAGGATGTCCGAGTTACCGGGAATCTTTGAGAGATGATACTTCCTGGATACGGCTATCTTATACCTGTTGAGCTCCTCACGGCCCTTTATCTCGCCGTTCATGACGGCCCTCGCGAGTTCTTCAACGGCCTTCCTAAACTCACCCTCGCCCATCTCAACACCTCTCGGCTGGAGTTGAGGCTCGGTTTTAAAAGGGTTTGCCGGACATATTCAGTTAGTGAATAATTCACCAAGTGAATATGAGGTGGGAGAATGAACCGCGACGAGCTGGTGGCGTTCCTTGACGAACACCTCAACGTTCAGGCTTACCCCGACAAGTCGAGCAACGGCCTCCAGGTGGAGGGGAAGGCGGAGGTCGAAAGGGTCGCCTTTGCAGTTGATACCACTCTAAGAACAATCGAGAGGGCCGCAAAGGCCGGAGCCGACATGATGGTGGTCCACCACGGCATGATATGGGGCGGCCTCGGATACATCACCGGGATACACTACAGACGCCTGAAGGCCCTCATGGAGAGCGGGATAAACCTCTACGCCGCCCACCTGCCCCTCGACGCCCACCCCGAGGTCGGCAACAACGTCGAACTGCTCCGCATTCTTGGCATTGAGCCCAGGGGCCCCTTCGGCGAGTACAGGGGGCTGAGCGTGGGCTTCTATGGAGAGTTCGATGAGCCGCAGCCGATCGAGAAGGTGGCGCATATAATCGCCGAGAAGCTCGGCACGACCGTCAGAACCTACGAGTTCGGGGAGAGGGAGATAAAAACTGTCGGTGCCGTGAGCGGCGCCGGGGCCTTCGCACTTGAGGAGGCGCACAGAAAGGGAATCGACCTGCTCGTAACGGGCGAATTCACCCACGCGGATTATCTAACGGCCATCGATCTGCCCCAGAGCGTCCTCGCTGCCGGCCACTACAAGACCGAGACTCTCGGAGTCAAGGCTCTGATGCGGGTCCTCAGAGAAAAGTTTGACGTGGAGGTTCTCTTCATAGACGAGCCGACGGGGCTTTGAAACCGACACGTTTCATTTTACCCTCCTGACCTCCTCTCCGCCGTGAAGGGCGAGGGTTCGGCTTAACCCCTCGCTAAGGGCGGAGAGGTTTGAAGGGTCTCATTCAAACCCAAGTTAAAGCAGGTCTTCGACCCCTCGGGGAGGGTCTTCCCCCCGTTACCCCTCCTCTGAGCGTAAAGACCGCTCAGATTCGGGGTTATGGTTTTCACCACCTTCTTCAAAATATTAAACGCTCCAACTAAGTCCGCGTTGAAGATAAGCCCCGTCACGGGACACTTAAATAACCCACGAACAAACCTCGCCCCCTCGTGGGGCTTCCCGCAGACGGGACAACGCTTAGACGTGAAAGCCTCATTAACAACCAAAACCCTAATACCATACTCCTCGGCGACCTCGATTAAGCGTTTAATGACACAGTTAAACCGCCAGACGTGAGAGAGGAGGAAGTTCTGCTTCCTGCCTTTGTCCGAGTTTCTCGCTATCCCCTTGGGATAACCGACGACAATCCTGTTAACTCCCAACTGATGAAGTCTCTCGACGGTTTGTCTAACCGCCGTGTTGATGTAATGTTTCGCCTGAAGTTTAGCCTTCTCATGCATTCCCTTGAGGTTTCTACTCTTCTTCGCACCGCTTTTATTGAGTCTCGACTGGTATTCAGCTATTCGTTTTTGCCAGTAAAATGCAATGCTCTTTAATGGTCTCCCGTTGACTAAGAAACTCTCGCCGTTCTCGACGTAAACGGCCATCAAGTTGTTCACTCCAAGGTCAATTCCCGCCGAAAGGCTTCCCAATGGGTTTCTTGGGACTTCAACCCATTCGTTTCCAATCAGTTTCTCCTCGACGGTGAAGCTCACGTGAGCATACCATTTCCGCCTTATTGGGTCATACTGGATTTCTAAGCGCCCTTGCTTGCCCTTCAGGTGTATCCTGCCCTTAAACTGGATTTCAAGCTTCTTGAACCTTCCGAGCCCCTTGAGGATTAGCTTGTTGCCCTCAATCTTGTACTGGTCGTTTCTGAGGACGATCAAGGGTCTTCTCTTTCCGCCTTCTTTCAGATAGCTTGGCGGTTTTGGTTTGAGCCACTTGGGGAGTTCTTTGGTCTTCTTTTTCATCGCAAGGGCGAAGAAGCTTCTCCAGGCTTCGGCGTTCTTCCTGCAAATTTGCTGAACTGTCGCGGAACCGATTTCCTTTTTGAATTCCTCGTAAACGGTTTTCTCGGTTTTAAGGAAATCAACGGGTTTGCCCTCGAAGAATTCTTGCCTGCGAAGGTAGTTCACCCTGTTCCAGACTTTGGCTCCAACGTCGGCTAACTCGAAGAGGATTTTCTTTTGGGCCTTCGAGGGCTGGAGTTTGAGGGTTACGCTCCTCTTCGTTTCAACTCACGCTCCCATTGGGTTTCAACGTAGTGTTTGACGATCTCATCAGTTATGTAGCCGACTGAGGCGACGAAGTAGGAGCGGGACCAGAGCCTGCCGTGCGTTGTTTTACTCCTCAGTTCGGGGAATTCTTGAAGGAGTTTTCTGGCGGTTTTGCCCTTCAGGTGGTTC